>DAOVWI010000003.1 GCA_030636765.1 Gemmatimonadales bacterium | reverse complement strand
TGCCGGCCGTGAATGGCGGGTGTCCGACCAGCATCTCGTAGAGGACACACCCCAGGGAGTAGATGTCGGTTCGCGGACTCAGCTCCCGGTCCGCCATGGCCTGCTCGGGACTCATGTAGAAGGGGGTACCGACGCTGAGCGCCCTTTGCAGCACGAGCCTTAGCGCCGGAGGAACGCCCATCCAGTCGGTCTTCTCGGCGCCCGCACCAAGGTTCCAGCGCCGCCCCGCCAGCGCCTCGTACATCACGGCACCCAGGGAGTAAAGGTCGCTGCGCGGCGTCGCCACTCCGGCAAACTGCTCGGGCGCCATATATGCCGGCGTGCCGATGGCCAGCCCGGTCTGCGTCAGCGTCTCCCCACCCCCCGCGTCCGCAATAGCCGCGATCCCGAAGTCCGCGATCAGCGCGTAGTCCGACGTGAGCAGGATGTTGGCCGGCTTGATGTCTCGGTGTATCACGCCGTTCCGGTGGGCATACTCCAGCCCCTCGGCGACATCAGAGGCTATTCTCACTGCCTCATCGATCCGGAGTCGCTCATCTCTGGCCAGCCGGTTTCGGAGTGATTCACCCTCCACATGGGGCATGACATAGTAGAGGGTTTCCCCGGCAACGCCGGAATCGATCAGAGGAAGGATGTGCGGATGTTGGAGGCTGGCGGTAACGCGAATCTCGCGCTCGAAGCGCTCTGGCCCGATCCCGCTCGATACGTCCGGATGGATGGTCTTGATGGCGACCGACCGGTCGTGCTTCCTATCCCGGGCGAGGTAGACGGTCCCCATACCGCCCTCGCCCAGCACGTCCTGGAGCTCGTAGCGGTCGCTCAGCTCTTTGTGGAGGGCCTCGTGTGGGTCGAGCATCTCAGAGCAGCAGTGTGGCAATGCCTGTGGCAATCAAGGTGATCGCCCAGATCGAGTCGAGATTCACCCACGCCGAGCGGAGGAGTCGCAGACCCAGCTTCTCGTATACGATGACGGCGATCAAGCCGCACACGAAAAGATAGGCTCCTGAGTGGACCAGGGTCGCCATCACGCCCGCCAGCTGCCCGTCGGAGAGCAGCCCCGCAAAGCTCGTCCCGTGAGACGAGTGGGTGCCAGGTCCAGTGGATGCGCCAGCGCCCGGGGCCGCGCCCAGCACGATCGGAAGCACCATGAGACCCGCGCCGTGCGCCGACGCCATGAGGAATGACCAGATCGTGAGCTGGCGAAACGACATGCGCAGCCCGCCGTACTTCGGGTGTCGCAGGCGCGCGAACTTGTAGGCGCCGATCCCGATGAGCATCGCCGCCACCAGCCACTTGAGCGCCGAGAGCGATACGACGAGACCGAGGAGGCCGACGGCCACGAGCGCGACGGCGATCGCGATCGCGTGCCCCAGGCCGAGCGGGAGCAAGGACCGCCACACGGCGCGCCGGTCTTCCTCCTGAAGTCCGAGCGCGACGGCGAACAGCCAACCCATGCCAGGGTTCAGGCCGTGCAGCGACCCGAGCAGGAGCAGGGCCAGCCATGGCCACGCCGTTTCCAGGTTCATCCGCCGGCCCGCCGAGAGGAGTCGGGCCCGCCCGAGGGCGGACCCCACCTCGCCTCGAAGAAGACAGGTCTAGGAAAAACAGAACGAGTCCGAGGAGGCATCACCGCCCTGTAGCCGGACCTGATGCGGGCGCAGGCCCTCGCTGAAGGTGGCGAAGAAGCGCTCGTCGAACGCGATGCCCCCTGAGGGATTCGCGTCGAGCTTCACCATCCAGCCATCGATTCCATCGGGGTAGAACTGCGCGTCCCATGGCGAGTACAGTGAGTTGGTGAAGTAGACCCGCCGGCCGTCGCGGCTCACCTCCACCATCTGCGCCCCGCCGTTCAGCGGCGTGCCGGGTGCCCTGGGGTGGGCCGCTCGCTCGACGATGCCCCCGATCCGCACCGAGCCGGTCAGTATGGGCTCGAACGGGTCGGACACGTCGTACTGTTTCATATCGCCCGTGCCGAAGCACGCAACGTACAGCTGCTGGTCATCCACAGTGAGGTTGATGTCGGTGATCAGCGGAGGGACGGCGCCGAAGCCCTTGAGGAGCTCGGGCAGATTGTCGGCGTCCGCGGGCTCGGCCGGGATCTCGATCACCTTCTTCGTCTTCCACTCGCCGTCCCCGTTCCCATCGAGGTACCACAGCCAGACCGAAGCCGAGAGGTCTTCCAGCGACAGGACGACTCCCGCAAAACCATACGCCTTGCGCGGATCGTGTGCGGGGCGGAGCTCCAGCACCATCTGCTGCTCGGCGCCCAGATCGAGCGCCTGCCGGTGCTGACGCGACTTGAGATCGAACACGTGGATCTGGTGCCCGTACCCGCCTGCCAGGAGGATCTCTGGATTCACGCCTTCCTTCACCATGCTCGGCGTGCCCCACTCGCTGGTGATCAGCGCGTCGTGACCCAGGTGCCAGAAGAAGTCGTACGCCAGGTACTGGGGACCGCGGTCGGCCTCCCAGACACCCTCGAGCTCGAACGTCTCGTGGTCCATCGTGAAGATCCCGCCCGGGCCTTCTCCGTCGGGCGCCCCCAGCGCGCTGATGTAAAGCCGATCCGGTCCGCAGTGGACCGTGTGCGGAGACGCGTAACCCGTCTTGCTCGCCAGCTCGTCGGCCTCGATCACCTTCACGATCTCTGGATTCCTCGGATCCCCCTTCGTGTCGAGGATGTGGATCCGCGAGGAGTTGAGCCCGGGCACGACGAGGAACCGGCGCTCCACATGAGCGTGCGATGCCCAGGGGCAGAGATGCGAGCTGCACGCGTTCCAACCGAAGTGATGCAGCTCGTCGCCGACGTTCGGCATATCGGTCTGTCCGACCTGTTGCCCGTAGCTCGAGGACTCGGGGTCAACGTCGACGACCGCCATCGCGTCCGGCCGCGTGCCGTCGGGGCTCAGGAGAACGACATAGGCCAGCTCCTCGGGAGGGGCCTCTGTGGCAAGCTGTGGGGAGGGATAGAACGTGGGGTCGGGTCGCAACGTCATGGTCATTTCTCCTTGTCGCCGTGAGGGAAGAAGGGCACTCCAACCTATAGAGGGGTTGGGCGGCGGGCATGCTCCCTCGCGCGTGCGACCGCTCGACCGGCCGCCGCAGCCGCCCGCTAGAGCGTACCGAACAGCCGATCCCCCGCGTCGCCCAGCCCCGGAAGGATGTAGCCGTGCTCATTCAGCTCCCGGTCCAACGACGCGGTGAAGACCGGAACGTCCGGGTGATCGTGCAGGAGCTTCCGGACGCCCTCGGGCGCGGCCACGATGCACATGAGGCGTATGCTCAGCGCACCGCTGTTCTTGAGGAAGGCGATCGCCGCGCTCGCCGAGCCCCCGGTGGCCAACATCGGATCGGTCACGATGAACTGCCGTTCCTGCGCGTGCGGCGGAATCTTGAAGTAGTAGTCCACGGGCTGAAGCGTTTCATGCTCCCGCTGGAGCCCGATGTGCCCCACCCGCATCGTCGGCAGAAGGCGCATGACCCCTTCCACCATCCCGAGCCCCGCCCGGAGGATCGGAATCAGCGTGAGCTTCCGCCCCCGCACCCGGTAGCCTCGGGTGTACTCCAGAGGGGTCTCGACCTCGTACTCCTCCGTCTCCAGGTCGGCCGTCACCTCGTACGCCATGAGCATCGCGATCTCATCGACCAGCTCCATGAACTCCTTTTTCTCCGTGCTCACGTCCCGGAGCAGGGACACCTTGTGACGCAGGAGCGGGTGATCGATGATGGTCAGGTTGGGCAGTTCGGAGCTCACGTCATTCCTCAACGAAGATGTGCGGTTCTCCCTCCTCGATCGACCCGACGACGGCCGCCGCGTACCCAGCTTCCCGGAGCTCGTCGGCCGCCAACTCCGCCTCCTCCTCGGGCAGGCACGCCAGCAGCCCGCCCGATGTCTGCGCATCGCACAGCAGCACCCGCCGCGCCTCCTCGATCGAATCGGCCCAGGTCACGATCTCCTCCACCCAGCGCCGGTTCCGATCCGTGCCGCCCGGCCGGATCCCTTCGGCGGCAAGCTCGATGGCGCCCGGCAGCAGCTCCGGCGCGGAGGCGCGCACGCGAGCTGCCACGCCCGAGGCACGGCAGACTTCCGCAAGGTGGCCGAGGAGCCCGTAGCCCGTGACGTCCGTGGCGGCATCCACGCGGTACCGGGCGAGCACGGCAGCAGCCTCTTGGTTCAACCGTCGCATGGAGCCCACGGCGGCCGCCACGGACCCCGGCGAGGCCGTCCCTTGCTTGAGCCCGGTCGTGATGACTCCGGTCCCGAGAGCCTTTCCCAGGATGATCGCGTTCCCTGGCCGGGCGCTCGACTTCCTCCAGAGCGTTTCGGGGTTCACGGTGCCCAGCGCTACCAGCCCGAACTTCGGTTCCGGGTCGTCGATGGAGTGGCCGCCGGCGATCGAGATGCCCGCCTCGGCGCAGGTCTCCGACGCGCCGCGCAGAATCGCACCGACCACTTCGCCCCCAAGCTGTTCGAGCTGCACCGCCAGGATGTTGAGCGCGAAGAGGGGACGCGCCCGCATCGCGTACAGATCGCTGAGGGCATTCGCCGCGGCGATCGCCCCGAAGTCCGCCGGATCGTCCACCACGGGCGCGAAGAAGTCCAAGCTCGCGACGATCGCCTGGTCCTCCCCCAGCCGATACACCGCGGCGTCGTCGGGCGTCTCCAGCCCGATCAGGAGCTTCGGGTCCTCCCTCAGCTCCACGAATCCCAGCACGTGCCGCAGGTCCTCCGGACCCAGCTTGCACGCTCAGCCGGCGCCGTGGGAATATTGAGTGAGCCGGACCCTTTCAGCCGTGGGCGTGTTCATGCGGGAAGCTACGGGCGCCGCGGAGGCGCCTGCAACTACGCCGCGAGGCGGGTTTCGCCGATCGCTCGCTATCCTGGATGACTTCGGCGGGCTGCCGCTTCGGGGCGGTTCCCCAGATCGAGAATCCGCTACGTGAGGTGGTTCAGGAACCGGGCGCCCGATGAGCCGGCCAGCCTGCGAAAGCAGATGGTGGAGGGTCAGATCCGCGCCCGCGGCCTTACCGAGAAGCCGCTGCTGCGAGCGCTCCTCGAGGTCCCGCGCCACGAGTTCGTCCGCGCCCGATCCGTCGTCGAGGCGTACGGCGACCACGCGCTGCCCATCGGCCACGGACAGACGATCTCCCAGCCCTACATCGTCGCCCTGATGACCAAGGTGCTCGAGCCGAAGCGGGGGCTCAGGGTGCTCGAGGTCGGCACCGGATCCGGATACCAGGCTGCCGTCTTGGCCGCGTGCGGGATGGAGGTCTACTCCATCGAACGGATCCCCGAGCTCGCGGAGCTGGCCCGGGAAAACCTCGCGGCGGCAGGCTACCTCGACCGCGTGCGCCTGCGGGTCGCGGATGGCAGCAAAGGGTGGCCCGAGGAGGGGCCGTTCGATCGGATCATCATCACGGCGGGAGCACCCGACGTGCCGCCCCCGCTGATCGAGCAGCTTGCCCCCGGCGGCGTGATCGTCGCCCCGGTCGGCGGCTACGGCCTACAGACCATCTACCGCTACAGGAAGGTGGACGGTGAGCTCGAGCGGGAAGCGGTGGAGGGCGCGCGCTTCGTCCCCCTCATCGAAAGCGAGGTCGGCGAGGAGTAAGCGGCCGCCGCCCCGGCCGGCTGCCAGGTCCCAGGCCTGCCTACCAGTTTCGCTCGACCACCGGGTCTCGAAGCCGTCCGCGCCGAAGCGTCTTGTTGCGGACATCCTCCTCGGCGCCCGCCGCCTGCTGCAGGAGGCGCTCCGCCTCCTCCCGGGTCAGCGAGGGCGCCTCGCCACCGGGGTCGGCCGGACCCTGCTGGCCGGAGGATCCACCCGCACCGCCCTGTTGCTGCTCCTCGTCCTGGTCGGAGCTTCCGCCCTCGGACTGCGTCTCCTCGAGCCACTTGTTCACCAGCTCCAGGTTCCAGCGGGCGTTCGGGTCCTCCGCGTCCTCCCCGAGCACGGCGCGGAACGCATCCCGGGCGGCCAACAAGCGGCCGCGGCGCTCCTCGGCCGGGGCATCACCCTCCGGATGCCCCTCCATGGCGTTCGCCACCCCGAGGTTGTAGCGGGAGAAGCGCGCTACCTTGCCCTCACCCTCCTCCGAGGCCCGGGTGAGATCGCCCCGGGCATCGGGCCACATCCGGGCCTCCAGGTAGGCCGTGCCGAGGTTGTACCAGTCTCGAGGGTTCTCGGAGTCGGCCGCGCGCTCCCGGTAGACCGCGATCAGCGAATCCGCAGCCGGCGGAGGCGGGCCCTCCGTCGGGACCTGAGCGGCGCCGAGGACCGTAAGAGCGACCACGAGGAGGAGAGAGCGAGGCAGCGTCACGATCGCACCGCCACGAAGCCCTCGGCCCAGAGGGCGAGAAAAGCCAGCACGAGGAAGAGGTTGGCGGAGCCGGCGTTCGCCGGGCCGTCCTCTCTGCCGGAGAGGCTCAGACGAAAGACGATCCGGCTCACCGTGTTCTCGTCCGCGACCTCGTAGGATCCGTCCGTCTCCCGAGCGATGCTCTTGAGCACGTCGTCTTCGAGCCTGGTCACGACGATCTCGCCGTCCGGCCCCCGGAGGAAGCTGCCCTCGGGGCCCGCACGCCGCCCCGCGAGGCCCACGGCGGCCGCCGCGGCGATCCGGCCGCCCTCGGGCGTTCCGAGGCCGACCGCATGAACCGGCACGCCGGCGCGCGCCGCACGCTCCGTCGCATCCAGCAGCTCCTGGTTCTCTCCCGCCGTGGACTCCCCGTCCGTGATGAGCACGATCGCCTGGCGCTCGGTCCCTTCTCCGCCCTCGAGCACCTGCAGCGCCTGCACGAGCCCCGAGGCGAGCGCCGAGCCGCCACGGCCGACGACGGCGGGGTGCACGCTCTCCGCGTACATGAGCGCGGCCTCCCGGTCCGTGGTCAGCGGTGAGAGCACGTAGCCCCGGCCCGCGAAGTAGACGATGCCGATCCGACCCGGCAGGGACGCGATCAGACCCTGAGCGATCTCCTGCTGAAGGGTCAGCCGGTTGGGCACGATGTCGCCGGCGAGCATCGAGTTCGACGCATCCAGCACGAGAACCGTCTCGAGGCCCGCCGAATCCGGTCGCTCCCCGGCCTCCCCGGAGGCGCCGAACACCGTCAGCCCGAGAGCCGCGGCCCCGAGGGCCAGCGCGACCGCCCGCAGCACGATCAGAGCCGGGGATGGCTCCCCGACCATCAGCCCCAGCACGCGGCGGTCCGCGAAGCGCTCCCGCTCCTGTCGCGCACGCAGCACCGCGGCGGCCCGCAAGGCGAGCACCAGAAAGACGGCGAGGAAGACGAGCGCCCCGGTCATACCTGCAGCATCCTCAGGCCGCGGGTCGCCGCTCCGGCCAGCTCGAGGAGTAGCGCGCCCACCGCGAGCCAGAGCAGCTCGGGCCGGAGCGCCACGCGGTCCACGGTCCTCACCTCCCGGATCGGGGCCGTTTCGAGCTCGTCTATCCGCCGGTAGATGCGGCCGAGCGCCTCCGGGTCCGTCGCCCGGAAGTAAAGGCCGCCGGTTCCATCGGCGATCGACTGCAGGAGCTCGTCGTTCACCCGCACCTGGACGTTCGCGTACTGGTAACCATAGGCGGTGCGAGCGATCGGCACCGGCGCCACGCCGTCGCGTCCGATCCCGACCGTGTACACCCGGATCCCCAGCGCCTCCGCAGCACCCGCCGCATCGAGCGGCGCGATCGTGCCGCTGTTGTTGTCCCCGTCGGTCAGGAGGACCACGACCTTCGAGCTCGACTCGAGACCCCGTAGACGGTTGGCCGCCGTGGCGAGGGCGACCCCGATCGCCGTCCCATCCCGGAGCTGGCCCACGTCGAGCTGCTCGACCGCCTTCACCACCAGATCGTGGTCCAGCGTTCCCGGGATCACCGTGAGCGCCTCGCCGGAGAAGCTGACGAGCCCGATCCAGTCCGACTCCCGCCCCTCTATGAAGCGCTGCACTTCGCGCTTCGCGATCGCGAGGCGGTTCTGGGGCCGAAAGTCCTCGGCGAGCATGGAGCTCGAGATGTCCACCACCAGGATGATTGCGATGCCCTCGGTCACCTCTTCCACTCTCTGGAAGAGCCTCTGCGGCTGGAGGAGGGCCAGCAGGATGAGGACGAGGGCCGCGCTCCTCCACGCTGGCTGCCAGTACCACCAGATCCAGCGAGAGGGACGGGCCGCCGATCGGAGCAGAGAGGTGCCCGGATACGGCACGCGCACGCGGCGGCGAGCGGCCCACCACCAGCCCAGCGGGATCAGCGGAAGCAGCGCGAGATACGGCCAGCCGGTGAAGGAGAGGGCGCTCACGGGCCTTCCTCCGGAGCGCCGGCCGGCTCGTGGCGCGAGAGGATCCACGCCTCGCAGGCATCGGTCGCCTCGATCGGACCGCCGTACCCGCCCTCGAGGCGCGCGAAGCGTACGCGGGCCGAGTAGTCAAGCGCCCGGGCGAAGCGCCTATCCCCGTTGACCGCGGCGCGAACGGGTCTGCCCGGCACCCATCCGTCGGTCGCGGCCAGGTATCCCCACAGAATGCCCTCCAGCCGATCGCCGAAGGCGTCCGGCGTCAGGCGACCGGTCCTCCACTCCTCCGCCAGCGCCCGCAGCTCCTCGAGGGCACTCTCCCACAGCGTGAGGACGCGCACGGCCTCATCGGCCGTTTCATCACGCTTTCGATACCGGTAGTAGGCCCACAGGCCCACGAGGATCGCAATCAGCAGGAGGAGGGCGATCCACGGAAACGGCGACGGGTCGAGGAACGGGAGCCCCTGCCGGAGCTCCAGCCCCCGAGCGTCCGCCGGAAGCACCGTCCGGACGATGAGCGGGGGCACGGCGACGGCCAGGTCCAACGGATCGCCCACCGCCGGGTCCGCGTACAGCTTGACGTGAATCGGCGGAACCGAGTGCTCGCCGGCCGTCCAGGCGACCACGCGGTAGTAGGCGCGCATGACGCCCGTTCTCGGCCGCCGATGGCCGAGCTCCACGGCTCCCACCTGCTCGAGGTCATCGGTGAGCTCGAGCGCGCCGGGAAACCGGATCCGCAGGCCGCGCGGCGCCTGGACGGTCACGCCGAGGCGGAACGGCTGGCCCACCAGGACCGTGTCCGGAAGCAGGGCGGCGGCGGCACGTACCTGCGAGGGCGGCGAAGCCTGCCCGTGCACCGTCGCTGGGATCGACGCGCCGAGCAACGCCGCCCCGAGGGCGCCTGCGGCGGCCGTTAGGATCCTCACCGTCGCCTCGCTCTCGCCCGAGCCCCGAAGAACGCGGCAAGCTCGGCGGCGTACGGCTGGTCCGTGCGCAGCTCCACTCGGTCGATGCCCGCACCGCGGATCGCCCGCACCGTCCTCTCGTGCTCCGCCTCCGCCAGGCCCCGGAGGCGCCTGCGTGTCACGCCGTCAGCCAGGTCCGCGATCTCACGGGCGCCGGTTTCCGGATCCTCGACCTCGATGAGTCCCGACCTGGGCAGCTCGAACTCCGCCGGATCGTGAATCTCGATCGCCACGACGTCATGCCGTCCCGAGGCAGCGCGCAGCGCGCGCGGCGGTCCCGTTCCCTGGAAATCCGAGATCACGAAAATCAGCGACCGGACCTTGAGGTAGCGGTTCGCCGCATCGAGCGCCTGCGGCAGGTCGGTCCCCTTCCCCTCCGGCCGAAACCGGAGCAGATCGTAGAGAAGGCAAAGGACGCGGCCGCGGCCGCGCAGCGGAGGCACGAACCGCTCCACCTTGTCGGTGAAGAGCAGCAGACCGACCCGATCGTTGTTGCGAGCCGCCGCGAGGGCCAGCACACCCGCCACCTCAAACGCCAGCTCCCGCTTCAGCCGCTGCCTGGTCCCGAAGTCGGTGGAGGAGGAAAGATCGACGACGAGAAGAACGGTGAGCTCGCGCTCCTCGACGAAGCGCTTGACGTACGGCTTGCCCATCCGGGCCGTCACCTTCCAGTCGATCGAGCTGAACGGATCGCCGGACTGGTAGGCGCGCACCTCCGAGAACTCGATGCCGTGCCCTCGAAACACCGAGTCGTAGGCTCCAAGCGCGCGGCCGTCTACGAGCCGCCGCGCCTTCAGCTCGAGTCGCCTGGCTCGAGCGGCCAGCTCGGCACTCGACAGCATCTGCGCGCCACCCTCGACGGCGTCCCTGCGCCAGAGCCGAATCACGGCACGGGAACGGTCTCCAGCAGGCGGTCCAGCACGACCTCCGGGCTGATCTGCTCCGCCTCGGCCTGGAAGGTGAGGATGACGCGGTGCCTCAGCACGTCCCGGGCTACCTGCTGTACGTCCTCCGGGAGAACGAACGGCCGTCCCTCCATGAAGGCGTGGGCGCGGGAGGCCCGCGCCAGATAGATGCTCGCGCGAGGCGAGGCCCCGTACTCCACCCATTCCTCGAGGTCGGAGAGTCCCGCAGCCGCCGGATCGCGCGTCGCGAGCACGAGGTCCAGGATGTAGTTCTCCACCCGGTCGTCCAGGTAGATCTCTTGAAGCTGCTCGCGGATCTCCAGGATCCGCTCCGGCCGGATCACCGCCTCGATCGGCTTCAGTCGGTCGCTCGTCATCCGCCTCATCACCTCCCGCTCCTCTTCACGACTCGGGTAGTCCACCCGCACCTTGAACATAAAGCGGTCGACCTGGGCCTCCGGGAGCGGATACGTGCCCTCGTGCTCGATCGGGTTCTGGGTGGCCAGCACCAGAAACGGCGCCGGGAGCTCGTAGCTCGTGTCACCAATCGTGACCTGACGCTCCTGCATCGCCTCCAGGAGAGCGGACTGGACCTTGGCCGGTGCGCGGTTGATCTCGTCGGCCAGCACGAGGTTGCTGAAGATCGGGCCTCGCTTCGGCACGAAGTCGCCCGATCCCTCGTCCCAGATGAGCGTGCCGATCAGATCGGCGGGCAGGAGGTCCGGAGTGAACTGGATGCGCCGGAAGACGACATGGAGGGCGTCAGCCAGCGTGCGCACGGTCAGCGTCTTGGCGAGCCCCGGCACGCCCTCCAGCAGGACGTGCCCTCCGGTGAGCAGGCCGATCAGCAGCCGGTCGATCATCTCGCGCTGCCCGACGACGCGGCGCGCGACGGCCTCTCGGATGTCCGTCAGGAACGAGGAGGCGTCGCCGATCTCACCTGCCAGCCGCTCGAGCTCCGCCTCCGACAGTCGCTCTGCCACTCCCGCCTGCTCCATCATCCGTCTTCACGCATCGGCGGACCCTTCTCCTTTTCAGCCCTACGCTCGCTCGCCCTCGTCCTCCACACGAAAGACGAAAGCCGCGAGCGCCCCCGGCCGGATCTGGCCGGTACGCGCCCGCGGATCGAGATCGCGACCCGACCCCGCATCCGCTCCCGCGCCGTCCACCTGGTCCTGGATGAAGGCCGTGCACCGCTCTCGCCATTTGACCCAAGAAACGGCACGAAGGTCCACCCATCCCTGGCTCGCCAAGCGAGCATCGTGCAGCACCTGACCCTCCGGCGGCTGCACCTTGACATCCGGGCCCCGCAGGACGTGCCGGCCATCGGGCAGAAGGATCGGCAGCCCGATCGACACGATCGCGGACCGCAAGTCCCGGTCGACCTCGATCAGCTCGGCCGCCCGCTCCGCCGTCTCCTTTTCCTCGAGCTGGCCGGCGGTTCGTACGTCCTCGAAGAGCTCCCTCAGGATCGCCGCTTCGAAGAGCAGCTTGCTGAGCCGCGGGGGCCCCAGCATCTCGAACGCAATCGACCGGACGCCGTGTTCCCCCTCGAGCTCCTCCATGCGGCGGAGGGCCGCCTCTCGCATGATCCCGCCGCGGTACGTCGGGCCGGAGCTGGACGCATCGAGCGCGGCCACGATGTCGCGTCCGGTCGGCCTGCCCTCGATCTCGTCGATCGCGGTCTTCGCGATCTCCTCGGGCGTGATGATCTCCATCATCCGGAGCTCCGAGATCGTCTCGAACTCCGCCAGGCTGAAGAGACCGTTCTCTCCGGCGTCCAGATACACCGACTCGATCGCTTCCCCCAGCGGCCGGCACGCCTCCGCCACCGGCACGTCCAGCATCTCCTCAAGGACGACCGGCGCCACCGCATCGTAACGCGGAATCGGCCGTCCTCCCCGCATCACGGGTCCATACGCCACGCGCCGCCAGGCGATGGCCGCCGTGGGTTTCACCTCCTTCACGACCGGGGCATCCGGCGTCCTGGCCATGAGGAAGAGCAGCAGCGACTGCGCACCGGCCACGCTGGCCTTGGCGAGCAGGGAGCGTGACGGACGCTCCTCGGAGTGCGTGAACGGGACGTTGAGGCCCATGCCGCCCGTGCCGGAGGTGCCGATCTTCACGTAGATCCGCGTGCCCGCCCTTCGCATGCCCTCCAGAAGCAGCTGCACGTGCCGGATGAGCTGTGGGAGGTACAGCATCGTCAGGTGAGTCTCCACGTCGTCCGGCGTGACCTGGCCGCCCGCGGCGGCCTCCCGCAGGCGCTGTGCGGACGCGTAGAGCTCCTGATAGGCGATCGCCGTGGCGGTGTTGATGCAGTCGATGACGATGTGCGGGCGGTGCCGCTGGAGGAGCGAGAAGAGGGTCGAGTTGGCGAACGCCTCCTCGTTCAGCTCCCCAAAGATATCTTCGAGCAGCTCTCCCCGGCGCTCCTTGGACTCGAGCATGGCGCTGCGGGAAAGCTCGCGGTGCTCCCGCCGAACGAAGATATCGCCCCACTCGGGGATGATCTCTATTTCGTCGGCTCCCGGTACCCGGCGAAGCTCCTCGACGGTGTCTCGAGCCTCAGCCTCGCGGAGGCCGCCGATGACGATCCGGGCCGGCCGCAGGGGGATCAGGCGGCGGGCGATCGCCGAGCCGACGAGACCCGAGCCGCCGAGGATGACGGTCACGCGATCAGCTATGTCCAAGCTTCACTCCCAGCCGTGCCTTCCTGTTCCGCACTCCGTTCGCCGCCGGTCGTCGCGATCGCTCGAAGCGCGTTCACCTCCTCCACCGAAAGCTCGCGCCAGCCTCCCAACGACAGGTCCCCGAGCTCGATCGGCCCGAGCGTCACCCTCTTCAGGGACCGGATCTTCACGCCGAGCGCGTCCATCATGCGCCGGATCTCCCGGTTTCGTCCCTCGTGGATCTCGATCACCAGCAGCGGCGCACCGGCGTCCGGCCCCGGAGCCAAGCTCGCCGCGTCGGCGGTCGCCATTCCGTCCTCCAGCTCGACACCGCGCAGCAAGCGATCCAGTAGATGGGAAGGTGGTTGCCCATGCAAGACGACCTCGTACCGCCGCGGCGTTCGGTGGCTCGGGTGCAGCACGCGGTGGGCCAGTTCCCCCTCGTTCGTGAGAAGGAGCAGACCCTCCGTCATGAGGTCCAGCCGCCCGACATGAAACAGCTGGCTCATGCGCTCGGGCAAGAGGCTGTAGACGGTCGGCCTGCCCTGGGGGTCCTCACGCGTGCAGACATAGCCGGGAGGCTTATGGAGGGCCACCCACCGGGCCGGTGCAGGCTGCACCCGACGGCCGTCCACTTCGACCAGGCTTCCTGATCGAACCCGCGTGCCCGGCTCCGTGACGAGTCGGCCGTCCACCCGCACGCGCCCTTCCGCGATCAGCTCCTCGCACGCGCGGCGCGACGCGACGCCGGCTCGCGCCAGGTACTTCTGGAGCCGGACGCCCTCTTCGGTCAAACGGTCGCGGGCTGGGCGTCTGGCCGGGCCTGCGCAGGCTCCTCTGCCTCCGCTGGCTCCTCGGCCTCTGCAGGCTCCTCGACCTCTGCGGGCCCCTCGGCCTCCACAGGCCTCTCGGCCTCCACGGGCCCCTCCTCGAGCGGCACCTCGAGCGTCCGCTCGGCCTGCAGGGTTACCGGAAGATCCTCCAGCCTCGGCAGGTCGGCCAAGTCGCGCAGGCCGAAGTGATCCAGCATGCGCCGCGTCGTGCCGTACAGGAGCGGACGACCGAGTCCCTCGCCGCGTCCGACCACGTCGATCATCTCCCACTCCTGAAGGGTGTGAAGGACGGTCGTGGATCCGACACCGCGGATTTCCTCGATATCGACGCGGCTCATCGGCTGCCGGTAGGCGATGATGGCCAGAGTCTCCAGGGCGGCGGCGGAGAGGCCGAGGGTGCGCGGCACCGAATCGAAGCGCTCCAGGTACGGAGCGTATTCGGGCCGGGTCAGGATCTGGTAGCCGTCGCCTAGGTTGTAGACCTGGAAAGCTCTGTCCTCCTTCTCGTACTCCTCCCTGAGCTCGCCCAGGGACCTCTCGACAATCTCCGGCGTCAGCGACCCGTCGGCGCGCGCCAACTCACTCGGCGTGAGCGGGGACTGGCTCGCGAACAGAGTGGCCTCCACGATCTGCGTGGGCCTCATGTTTCCTCCTGGGCGGGATCGCCCACTCGCTTTCCTCTCAGCACGAAGATGGAGCTGAACGGTGCAGCTTGCTCCACGCGGATCACCTGTCGGCGCGCCAGCTCCAGGCACGCAAGCAGCGCGGCGACGGCGTGCTGTCGGGTTCCCCACGGCTCGAACAGCTTCCTGAACGCAACGCGCCGTGCCTTCCCGATCAGCCGGCGGACGAGGGCGATCTTTTCCCTGACGCTGACGCCTGGAACGGGCGCGGTGTGAACTCGCTGCGCCGCCCGCTCGAGCGCACGTCGGGCGGCTTCCATGAAGTCGATGATTCCGAACTCGATTCTCCGCTCCACTGTCGTCGCCTCCGGTCGCGGCGGGCTGAACCCCTTGCCGAAGTGCCGGGAGCGATCACCTTCCGCACGGGAAAGAAGGTGCGAGATCTCCTGGAAGTGCTCGTACTCGAGAAGCCTCCGCACCAACTCGGCCCGAGGATCCTCATCCCATTCGAGGTCGCCCGAGCGCGGTAGCAGGAGGTGAACCTTGATCCGAATCAAGGTCGCAGCCATCTCCAGGAACTCGCCGGCCCGGTCCAGGTCCATCTGCTGGATCCCCTCGTCAAGCACGGCCTGGAACTGGTTGGTGATCCGGGCAATGGGGATGTCCAGGATATCGATGTCCTGTGACCGGATCAGGTGCAAGAGGAGGTCCAGAGGACCGCTGAACCTCTCGAGGTCGACGACGAAGGGCTCCGGGCCGAGCAGATCGCGCGGGCGC
The DNA here is from genome assembly GCA_030636765.1 of Gemmatimonadales bacterium. Taxonomy (GTDB): domain Bacteria; phylum Gemmatimonadota; class Gemmatimonadetes; order Palauibacterales; family Palauibacteraceae. Next base: position 28,870 of record DAOVWI010000003.1, on the reverse strand, counting down.
GGGCGGGGCTGCGACGGAGCGGCCGTGCCCATCAGATCATCACCCTCACGCCACACCATCGATGACGCCCTGCGCCACAGCCATGAGAAAGCGAACGGGAACGAGCAGAACGTCGAGGCCTCCGGGCACTATGAGCACCAGGAAGAGCATGAGGATCCCGTAACGACCCAAAGCTCGGTAGCGTGCCCCAAGCGCCGGGGGAAGGAGATGGTAGAGGACGTGCGATCCGTCCAGCGGCGGTATCGGTATCAGGTTGAAGACGCCGAGCAGCAGGTTGAAGAAGAGGCCGAACTGCGCCATTCGCCGTAGCGCGCCCGGCACGCCGGGGGAGCTCGCGGTCACCCCGCCCGCCGCCAGCGCGAGCGCCGCCAGGAAGAAGGCCAGCGCCAGAAGGAAGTTGGCCGCGACACCGGCCACAGAAACCAGGACGTCGCCCCTCCGGTAGTCGCGAAAGTTCCGGGTATTGACCGGAACCGGCTTCGCCCATCCGAAAAGAAAGCCCGCCTGACTGAAGAAGAGGAGAAGCGGAACCAGCACCGTCCCGACGGGATCGATGTGGGGGACGGGGTTCATCGTGAGCCGCCCCAACATCACCGGAGTGAGATCCCCCTGTGAGACCGCGACGCGTGCGTGCGCATACTCGTGCGCGACGACGGAGAGGAGAAGGACGGGAACGAACAGGAGCAGTGCGTCGTAGGAGGGCATCATCCGGAGGTATTCTTGATCTCGTTGCGCCGGAATCGTATAATCTGCCGCTCTCTTGCCCGCCCTCGAGGCGCGAGCCCAGACGACAAGGATAGACCACGTGCCGAATTCAAGGAGTGCCGTTAAGCGGCTGCGCCAGTCGATAAAGCGACGGGAGCGCAATCGCGCTGCCAGGTCCGCGATCAGGACGCGGATGCGCAAGCTGTTCGAGATGGATTCCGCCGAGGAGGCACAGACCGCCCTTCGCGAACTCTACACGATGCTGGATCGGGCTGCCGCGCGGCACATCTTCCACCCGAACACGGCGGCTCGCCGAAAGGCCCGGCTCGCGCGTCACGTCCGGCAGCTATCCGCCTGAGGAACCAACGTCCGGGGCCCGCCCGCCGGCGGGTCTGACGCCCCGGCCCTACGCCTCCGCATTCCCCTCCTTCTCGGCCTCTGCATCAAGCAGGGCCGACATTCTGTCGAAGCCCGTAGCGTCGTCCAGGGAGAGAGACTCGAGAAACTCCAGATCGTCCAGGTAGTCCGCGTCGTCGGCGACTGCCGGCGCCTTCTCGGGCAGCACCTCCACCGCCTCGGCTTCAGCTGACTCGACCGCATCGGGCTCCTGGTCGACGGGCGGCGGCGGCTCGGCCACGGGCGGAAGCGCTTCCGTCGTGAGAGGGCCCGTTTCGGCGCCGGGAGTCTCTTCGCCCAGGCGACTCAACACACCAACGACCTCATCCAGCTTCGCCAGGGCCGCCCGATCGGCCTCGAGCTCGGCGTCCAGCTGGGCCAGTGTGTGGTCGTGCTGCTCCTTGCGCTTCTCGTACTCGCCCTCCTTAAACTCGCCGACCGCGAAGCGAAGCTCCGCCTCCTCCAACTCGGCGGCCCTCTCATCACGATCGGCCTCGAGCTGAAGCACCCGGGCGCGGCGCTCCGCCAGGGCCGCCTCCATGTCGGACCGGTGCGCCGCCAGCTCCGTTTCCTGGGCGCGGAGGCGCTCCTCGTAGTCGCCCCGAACCTTCTCGTAGACCTCGGGGCGCACGGTCCCCCGCAACTCGTTCAGCTTGGCGAGCCACCCGCCGAGCGTGGCACGCCGGTCGAGTAGCCGCACGATCTCCTTCGGGATGACCGGTTCCGGTCGAGTCTTCTGGTTCATCGGCTGAACACCTTGCCCTTCATGGGTTCCGAGCCCGCTGCTGCCAGCGCGCCGCTCCTAGCCTGCCCTTCCCTGGGCAGCCGGTATCGCAACCGGCCTCCCACCCACGTGTGCCGCACGCGGCCTATCATCTCCACACCCGCGAACGGTGTGTTCCGGCCTCGGGAGAGGAAGGACGACGGCTCCACGATCCAGCACTCCTCGGGGTCGAAGACGACAATGTCGGCCGGGCTGCCCGGCCGCAATGTGCCGCTCTCCAAACCCATGGTCCTGGCCGCCGCGCACGAGAGCCGGTCCACGAGCCCCGATAGCGTGAGCCTCCCCGGCTCGACGAGCTCCCGCATCGCCACCCCGAGCGTCGTCTCGAGACCCACGACGCCGAACGGCGCGTCGTCGAACTCCCGCTCCTTCTCCTCGTAATGGTGCGGCGCGTGGTCGCTCGCGATGACGTCGATCGTGCCATCGACGAGGGCCTGGGTCACGGCCTCCCGATCCTCTTGCGTGCGAAGCGGAGGGTTCATCTTCGCCTCGGTCCGGTACCCGCGGACCGCATCCTCCGTGAGGGCCAGGTGGTGCGGCGTGACCTCCGCGGTAACCCGCGCGCCGCGATCCTTCGCCCTTCGGATCTGCTCGACCGCCTCACGGGTCGACACATGGCACACGTGCAGGTGGCCTCCCGTGAGCTCGGCGAGGTAGCAGTCGCGCGCCACCATGGCGGCCTCGGCCACGTTCGGGCTGCCGCGCAGACCCAGCGCCGTGGCCACCTTCCCCTCGTTCATCACGCCGTGCCGCGAGAGCGCCGTGTCCTCCGAATGCTGGAGGACGGGGATGCCGAAGGTCTGCGTGTACTCGAGCAGGCGACGCAGCAGGTCGGCATCCCAGATCGGGCATCCGTCGTCCGAAACAGCCACGGCTCCCGCCGCGACCAGCTCGCCCACCTCGGTCATCCGCTCGCCCGCCAGCCCGCAGGAGGCGGCGCCGATCGGAAAGACCCGGGCTCCCTCGGCTCTCTCTCCGGCGGCCCTCACGTATCCTACGGCCGCGGGATCGTCGATCGGCGGATCCGTGTTCGGCATCGTCCACACCGTCGTGAAGCCGCCGGCCGCGGCAGCCCGCGCTCCGCTTTCGATCGTCTCCTTGTGCTCCCCACCCGGCTCCCGGAGGTGAACGTGAACATCGATGAAGCCGGGAGCGACGACGAGGCCGCCCACGTCCACGACCTCCGCTTCCTCCGGACCGGCGATCCCGTCGCCGCACGCCTCTATCCGCCCGTCGCGTACCAGGATGTCGCCCGGGCCATCCAGCTCCTGAGAGGGATCCACCAGGCGGCCGCCGGTGAGCAGGAACGGTCTGCTCACGCGCCCTCCTTGGCGGCCTCGGCCAGCTCGGGAGCGCCGCCCGCGAGCAGGTAGAGGACGGCCATCCGCACGGCCACACCGTTTGTGACCTGGGGAAGAATGAGCGACCAGGGGCCGTCGGCCACGTCCGAGTCGATCTCGACCCCGCGGTTCATCGGCCCGGGGTGCAGCACCACCATCTCCCTCGGTGCTCGCTCCAGCCGGGCTCGGCTCACACCGAAGACGCGGTTGTACTCGCGCAAGGACGGGACGAATCCCGCGCTCATCCGCTCGAGCTGCAGCCGGAGAACGTACAGCACGTCGGCCCACTCGATCGCCTCCTCCAGTCGCGACAGAACCGTCACGCCCAGCTCCTCGATGCCGAGCGGGATGAGGGTCTTCGGCCCGCACACGGCGACCTCCGCTCCGCAGGCGAGGAGACCCCAGATGTTGGAGCGGGCGACGCGCGAGTGGAGGATGTCGCCGATGATGCACACCCGCCGACCGGCGAGCGAGCCGAACCGATCGCGGATCGTCAGGAGGTCGAGCAGCCCCTGCGTCGGGTGCTCGTGCTGGCCGTCTCCCGCGTTCACGACGTTGGACGGGATGCGATCGGCGAGAAACGCGGCCGCGCCGGAGGAGCCGTGCCGGATCACCACCATGTCGATCCGCATCGCCTCGAGGTTGCGGGCCGTGTCCACGAGGCTCTCACCCTTCTCCACGGAGGAGTCGGACGCCCCAATGTACACCGTGTCGGCGCTCAGTCGCTTCTCGGCGAACTCGAAGGAGATGCGCGTTCGGGTCGAGGGCTCGAAGAAGAGGTTCACGATCGTCTTGCCCCGAAGGACGGGCACCTTCTTGATGCGGCGCTCGCTGATCTCCTTGAACGGCTCGGCCGTGTCGAGGATCGCCTCGATCTGCGCCCCGGTGAGGGACTCGAGCCCCGTGAGGTCCTTGCCCAGACCGAGCCCGCCCGAGCCTCCGTTCGCGCGGGCGGCGCTCGCCGAGCCCCCGCGGCCCGCGCTCACCGGATCCCCGCGGGACGCGCTCATCGGACTCCCGCGACCGGCACCCGCCGAACGAGCAGCTCTCCGTCCAGGCCCCGCACGCTCACGGCGATCTCCTGGCCCGCCCGCACCTCGAAGCTACGGCCCACGTAGTCGGGCTGGATCGGCAGCTCCCGGCCGCCACGGTCCACGAGCACGCAGAGCTCGACGCGGCGCGGCCGCCCGAAGTCGGCCAGCTCGTTCAGCGCCGCCCTTATGGTGCGGCCCGTGTGAAGCACGTCATCGACGATCACGACCCGCCGGCCCGTGATCTCGACCGGGAGCTCGGTGGAACCGATCACGGGCTTCGGGCCGATCTGGTGGAAGTCGTCGCGGTACAGCGTGATGTCGAGGGAGCCGGTCGGTATCCGGGCGCCGCTCTGCCTCTCGATGTGCGCCGCCAGGCGCTCCGCCAGCTCGACGCCGCGGCGGCGGATGCCGATGAGCAGCAGGTCGCCCGTCTCCGGCTCTCGCTCCAGAATCTGGCGTGCGAGGTCCCGGAGCGTCACGTCCGTCTGCTCCCGGTCCAGGAGCACCTCGGTCCCGGAAGCCACCGACATGCTCGATTTCGCCGCTATGGCGTGACTCCTCTTCGGTGTAATGCTTCGACGCCCTGACGGAGAAAAAGCCGTCGAGCCGCAGTATACGTAGCCGCTGGAGACCGATCAACGTGCTGCTTGTCGACCATCTCGGCCCCCTCTAGCTTGGCGCGATGATTCGCCTTGCGCTTCCTCTCATCGCCCTGAGCCTCGGCGCCGGCCCGCTTGCCGGCCCGGCGACCGCCCAAGAACCTCCCGAGATCCTGATCGATGCACCCTCCATCGCTCTCTCCGGCGTGCCGCTCTCACTCACGCTCCGCGTTCCCGAGGAGGGCGCGCCGGTGGATTTCCTCCTCCGCACGGCGCGGGGCGACGATCTGGCCTCCGGGCGGCTCGAGCCCGGCGAGGAGAGGACGATCGGAGGCCTCCTCCTGGCCGGTGGAGGCGACCTGCCGCTCCAGCTCGAGTACGCCGCCACCTCGCAGGCCATCGACATCCGGTGGCTGCCCGGCTGGGTCAGCCTGCTCCCTCCCCTGGTGGCGATTCTTCTGGCCATGCTCATCCGCGAGGTCGTGATATCGCTCTTTCTCGGCGTCTGGCTGGGCGCGTTCTTTTTCGCGGGCCTGAACCCGCTGGCCGCGCTCTGGAGGTCCATCGACCGCTTCATCGTCCCGGCGCTGGCGAACAGTGGCCACGCCTCGATCCTCGTTTTCTCCCTCCTTCTCGGCGGCATGGTCGGGATCATGGGACGGAGCGGCGGCACGCAGGGGATCGTGGACGCGCTCCGGCCGCTGTCCGGGTCGCCGCGCCGGGCGCAGCTCGCCACGTGGCTCGCCGGTCTCGCCATCTTCTTCGACGACTACGCCAACACCCTGATCGTCGGACACACCTTCCGTCCGATCACCGACCGCGTGAGAGTCTCCCGGGAGAAGCTCGCGTACCTGGTCGACTCCACGGCAGCCCCCGTGGCGGCGATCGTGTTCGTGTCGACCTGGGTCGGCTTTCAGATCTCGCTGATCCGCGACGCGCTGGAGATCGCGGCGGCCCAGCCGGGCACGTCACCCGAGGTCGCGGCGGAGCTCTTGGCGGCGAGCCCGTTCACGGTCTTTCTGCACTCGATCCCGTACCTCTTTTACCCGATCCTCGCCATCCTGATGGTCGGGCTGCTCGTCCTGACCCAACGGGACTTCGGCCCGATGCTCGGCGCGGAGCGTCGTGCCCGCCGCGGGGATGGCCTCTACCGTGAAGGCGCCGAGCTCATGGTCGACACCACCGCCCTGGAGATGACGCCTCCGGAGGGAAAGCCGCCGCGGTGGTACAACGCGGCCGTGCCCGTGCTGACCGTGGTCCTCGTGGTTCTCTTGGGACTCTACTTCGATGGCCTGGCGGCGGCCGGAGATGGGTCCCTATGGGACGTGTTCGGAGCGGCCGACCCGTTCAAGGCCCTGCTCTGGGGCTCCCTGGCGGGGTGCCTGACGGCGTTCGCGCTGGCCGTCGGTCAGCAGATCCTTCCGGCGGGGGAGGCGATCAGCGCGTGGCTCGGCGGGCTCAAGGCGATGATGCTCGCGGCCGTCATCCTCACGCTCGCGTGGTCGCTCGGCGAGGTGACGTCCGTGCTCGGGACGGCGGCCTATGTGACCCAGGTGCTGAGCGAGAACCTGCTTCCGCAGCTCCTGCCCGCACTCGTCTTCGTGATCGCGTCGGTGATCGCGTTCGCCACCGGTACCTCGTGGGCCACCATGGCGATCCTCTTTCCGATCGTGGTCCCGCTCTCGGTGGCGCTCGGAGGCGGCATCGGCTTCGAGTCCGGAGGGCACTACACGCTGACCCTGGGCGCGATCGCTTCGATCCTCGCCGGGTCCATCTTCGGAGACCACTGCTCGCCGATCTCGGACACGACCGTGATGAGCTCGCTCGCGTCCGCGTGTGACCACGTGGACCACGTGCGGACCCAGCTCCCGTATGCCCTGGTCGTGGCCGCTACAGCGCTCGCCGTGGGCAATCTGCCCACGGCCTTCGGGATGCATCCGGGGATCTCGTATCTCCTCGGAGCGGGGATCCTGTTCGCGCTCGTGCGCTTCGTCGGCCGGCCGAGCGCCGAGCCGAGCCTCTAGCGCCGCTGGCGGAAGAAGCGCCTTAAGAGCTCGCCCGCCTCGTCGGCCAGCAGCCCCCCCAGCAGCTCGACGCGGTGGTTGAGGCGGGGATCCTGAACGAGGCTTCCGAGCGAGCCGCACATGCCCGCCTTCGGGTCGGCCGCGCCGAACACGAGGCACGGTACGCGGGCGAGGACGATCGCGCCGGCGCACATCGCGCACGGCTCGAGGCTCACGTAGAGCGTGTGCCCGGTGAGCCGCCAATCGCCCACGGACGCGGCGGCTTCGCGCAGCGCCAGCACCTCGGCGTGAGCCGTTGGATCGGAGAGCTCCCTCGTTCGATTGTGCGCCTCGAACGCGGACCCGTCCTCCGCGACGACGATGGCTCCCACCGGAACCTCGCCGAGCCGTCCGGCCTCCTCCGCGAGCTCGAGCGCCCGCCGCATCCACCGCTCCTCGATCACTCGGCCTCCGCGCCCGCTGCCTCGTCCTCTGCGCCCGTCCCCTCCGTGGCGGCCATCGCGTCCAGGTAGCCGAGCGCCCGATCGATCCGCTCCAGCGCTCGCTGGCGACCCATCAGGGAGAGCACGACGAAGATCCCGGGACTGACGCTCGTTCCCATCTGCGCTACCCTGAGAGGATGGATTATCTTTCCAGCCCCAACGTCTTTGTCTGCAGCAAGTTGTCTGATAGCATGCTCCAGAGCATCTGGCTCGAACGAGGCCACTTCGGCCAATCGGTCCCGCGCCGCACGCAGCAGCTCCGCCGCCCCGGCCGGCCGCTTCCAGAACTTCGCCACCGCCGCCTCCTCGTAGGCCACCTCCTCCAGGAAGAAGGGGGCCGCCTGGAGGGCCACGGCCTCCACCGTGACCCCGCGCTCGCGCACGACGTCGAGAACCTCGCGCACGCGCTCCGGCCGCTCCTCCAGCGCCGTCAGCGGGACCCCGAGCGCCCGCAGAGGCTCGCTCGCCAGCTCCACGAGCCGGTCGATTGGCATGCGCGCGATATGCTGCCGGTTCAGCCATGTGAGCTTCTCGGGATCGAAGACCGCGCTCTTCTTCAGGATGCGTCCCAGGCTGAACGCCTCGATCAGCTCGCCGGGATCCATCACCTCCCGGTCGTCGCCGGGAGACCAGCCGAGGAGGGCAAGGAAGTTGAAGAGGGCTTCCGGAAGGATCCCCTGCTCCCGGTAGGCCTCCACCGACGTCCCCCCGTGACGCTTGGAGAGGCGCCTGCCGTCCGGTCCGAGAATCATCGGCACGTGGGCGAAGGTGGGAAGCGGCGCGCCGAGCGCCCGGTAGAGGAGAATCTGCTTCGGCGTGTTCGACAGGTGGTCGTCGCCGCGGAGAACGAGCGTGATGCCCATCTCGATGTCGTCCGACACGACGGCCAGGTTGTACACCGGAGTTCCATCGGAGCGGAGGAGCACGAAGTCCTGTACGTGCTCGTTCGCCACGGCCCTGCGACCGTGGACGGCGTCGTCCCATGCGGTCTCGCCCTCCGGAACCCGAAAGCGCAGGGCGAACGCCTCCCCGGCTGCGGCCCGCGTCTTCTCCTCGGCCCGCGACAGGGTCGCGCAGCCGCATCCCGCGGCGTCGGGCCTGCCCGCTCTGCCCGGCGGCGGCGGACAGAAGCAGCGGTACGCCGCCCCCAGCTCGAGGAGCCGATGCGCGTCGGCGCGGTGGCGCTCGAGTCCGTCGGCCTGATGGTACGGACCCTCGTCGAAATCCAGGCCGAGCCACTCCATCGCGTCGAGGATCGAGCGCGTCATCTCGTCGCTCGAACGCGCCCGGTCCGTGTCCTCGATTCGCAGCACGAACGTACCGCCGGCGTTCCGGGCGAAGAGGTAGTTGAACAGAGCGGTACGGGCGCCTCCCACGTGCAGGTGGCCCGTCGGGCTCGGCGCGAAGCGCACCCGCGGGGGGCGTGCGGCGCGGTGTCCCGCGGTGTCCGGAGCGCCGGGGGGGCTCATGCGCTCTCGCTCGTCGGATCGTTCATTCCGTTCCACCGGATCCTCTATTCCGTCCCGCCCCAAGTCCCTCGTGTCGCTCCTGGTCCAAGCTCGCTCGTCCGGCTTTGGCGCGTTGCGACGCGGTCGGCGCGCCGTGCATCTTGCACCGAGACTCGAGTCCCCGCCAGCCGAGAGGAGGCCATGCCAAGCAAGACCGCCTACATCGTACAGGGTCTGCGCAGCCCGTTCGCTCGCATCGATCGCGGGGTCGAGGCCCTGGACGCCCTGGAGCTTTCCGTGCCGGTTACGCAGCAGACCGTCGTGGGCGATAGGGGCGTGGGCCCCGGCCGCGACCGGGACGTCGATCTCGCCATCTGGGGCTCGGTGATCCCCGTCCTGGCGGTGAGCAACTGGGGGCGGGAGGTGTGGCTCGATGCCGCGCTCGACCAGCAGGTACCGGCCCTCACGATCGTCCAGCAGTGCGCGACCAGCCTCGCCGCCGCCACGTACGCCGCCGCGCAGGTGCGGGTCGGCCGAGCCGACCTCGTTCTTTGCGGGGGCGTGGAGTCGATGAGCTTCACGCAGGTCGGGCTCTCGAAGGCACTGAGCCGGACGATCCGCCGAGCGGCCGCCGCCCGGGGGGCCGGCGCCATCATGCGCACCCTCGCCGGTGTCCGGGCCTCGGACGTCCGGATCTCGGTCCCGCAGGCGAAGGAACGGAAAACCGGCAAGACCATGGGCCAGCATGCCGAGGAGATGGCCAGGGTCTGGAACATCTCCCGCGAGGAGCAGGACCGGTTCGCCCTCACCAGCCACCGTCGGGCCGTCTCCGCGGCGGAAAAGGGCTTCTTCCGGAAGCTGCTGGTCTCGCCGGGCACGTTTCCGATCGACGCGGACACGATCCCTCGCGGCGATACGTCGCTCGACCGTCTCGCGGACCTGAGGCCCGCCTTCGGGGAAGACGGCACGCTCACGGCCGGCAACTCCACGCCGCTCACCGACGGGGCCGCGGCATGCTGGGTGGCGAGCGAGGAGGGTCTGTCCCGACTGAGCGAAGAGGTGGCCCGCGCGCAGCTCCTCGACTGGGAGCAGGCGGCGGTGGACATCGCCCGAGACGGGCTCCTCATGGCGCCGGCGATCGCCATCCCCCGGCTCCTCACGCGGCACGGCCTAGGCTACGAGGACATCGACCTTTGGGAGATCCACGAGGCGTTTGCCGCCCAGGTGTTATGCACCCTGCGAGCCCTGGAGGACGACACGTGGCTGCGGGAGCGAGCGGGCGTGGAGGGCGACCTGGGCCGGTTCCCGATCGACCGGATGAACCCTAACGGCGGGAGCCTGGCCCTCGGCCACCCGTTCGCGGCCACCGGCGCTCGTCTGCTCTCCCAGGCCGTGCTCGAGCTGGCCGATCTGCCGGCCGGCTCCCGGGCCATCGTGAGCATCTGCGCGGCGGGCGGGCTCGGCCACATAGCACTCCTCGAAGCGGTCTAGCAGGGCTCGTGACTTCTGAGACGGTACACTAGCATGCCGAGGATCATCGAGCCGTTTCGGATCAAGGTGGTCGAGCCGCTTCGGATGACGACGCGGCAGGAACGCGAACGCATTATCGTCGCGGCCGACTGGAACCTCTTTCGCATCCGCGCCCGCGATATTCTCGTCGACCTCCTCACGGATTCCGGGACGGGGGCGATGTCGTCGGAGCAGTGGGCCGGCATCATGAGGGGCGACGAGTCGTACGCCGGAGCGGAATCCTGGTACCGCTTCCGGGACCGGGTCAGGGAGCTGACCGGCTTCGAGCACATCGTACCCACCCACCAGGGACGCGCGGCCGAGAGAATTCTCTTTTCCTGCCTGGATGTGGCCGGCAAGCTGGTCGTCTCCAACACTCATTTCGACACGACAAGGGCCAACGTCGAGTACCTGGGAGGGCAGGCGCTCGACATCCCGGTGCCCGAAGCTCTCAGGCCCGACGAAGAGCATCCGTTCAAGGGCGACATCGACCTCGATGCGCTTCGCGGCGTTCTTTCCGACGACGCAAGCGACGTGGCTTGTGTCATCCACACGATCACCAACAACTCGGGCGGCGGGCAGCCGGCTTCAATGGCCAACATCCGGGCGGCCAGCGAGCTCTGCCGCTCTCGCGACGTTCCGTTCTATCTCGACGCCTGTCGGTTCGCCGAGAACTCCTACTTCATCAAGCTGCGCGAGAAGGGATACGCCGAGCGCACGGTCGAATCGATCGCGCGGGAGACCTTCTCCCTGGCGGATGGGGCCACGTTCAGCGCGAAGAAGGACGGCCTCGCCAACATCGGCGGGTTCCTGGGATCCAACGACGACCGGCTGGCACGCCGTGAGCAGGAGCTCCTCATCCTCACCGAGGGGTTCCCCACTTACGGTGGTCTGGCCGGCCGCGACCTGGAGGCGATTGCCATCGGGCTCCGGGAAGTCGTCGAGGAGGACTACCTGCGCTACCGCGTGGCGTCGGTGGCGTACCTGGGGGAGGGATTGATGGAGGCGGGTTACCCGATCGTGCGGCCGCCCGGCGGACACGCGGTTTACATCGACGCGGGAAGCTTCCTGCCCGCCATCGGACCCAGGGAGCTCCCGGCCCAGGCCCTGGCGTGCGCGCTCTACACCGAGGGCGGAATCCGCGGCGTGGAGATCGGGACGCTCATGTTCGGCGGCACCGACCCCTCGACGGGCGAGGAGCGGACCGTGCCCCTGGAGCTACTCCGGCTGGCGATCCCCCGGCGCACGTACACCAAGAGCCAGATCGACTACGTCCTCGACGTGGCGACGGCCGTCGCCGAACGGCGGGAGAGTCTGAGGGGACTCCGCATCGTCGAGGAGCCCGCCCACCTCCGACACTTTACCGCTCGGCTGAAGCCGCTGTAGCCACGTCGCTCGGCCGCTGGCAGGCTCGTCGTCGCGAGACCTTGCTAGGCCACGTCGCTCGGCCGCGCCACCAGCCACGCCGCCACCACCAGCACCGCCACGAGGGCGGCGCCCGCCGCCAGGTGCGCCACCCGCAAGGCTCCAGGAAAGAGGGTGAGGACCATCGCCGCGGCCACCACGATCTGCGCGACGCCCAACAGCAGCCCGAGCCAGGCCGCGACGAGGGCCGGCCGCTCCGCGGGCCGCCACCGCCGCACGAGGAACGGGAACGCCGCCAGGAGCGCGAAGAGCATGTAGGCCGCCAGGCGGTGCATCCAGTGCACCTGCACGAGGCCGCCGCCCGGCGGGAGCCACGAGCCGTTGCACGCCGGAAAGCCTAGGCATGCCGGCCCCGCATCCAGGTTTGCCACCAGGGCTCCGAGCAGGGCGACCCCGAAGGCGGAGAGGGCGAGGGCGGCGGCCCAGCGCGTCGCCTCGTCGTTTCGCCGGGCGCTTCGCGACCCTCCCATCAGCCCCACGCACCCACCGACGCTCAACACGGCGAGGAGCGCCAGTCCGGTGCCGAAGTGAAGCACGACGCTGCTCGGCGGGAGCTCGAGCCACACGGTCACGGCCCCTAGCAGCACCTGCACGATCAGAATCACGAGCGCCAGGGCCCCGATCCGCCGGAGCGGCCTCCAGGCCGGCGGGCGGGCGGGCCACCAGGCGAGGCCCGCCAGCAGAACAACGAGCACGCTCACCGCGGCCGCCGCCAACCGGTGGCCGTACTCGATCATCGTCTCCAGGTCCATCGGTGGGATCAGCCGGCCGTCGCAGAGCGGCCAGTCGTCGCCGCACCCCATGCCGCTGCCCGTGATCCGGACGATCCCTCCGAACACGATCAGGGCGTAGGTGGCCACGGCCGCGGCGGCGGCGAGCCTGCCCCAGCGACGGGTATCGTTGCGGGTCGTCTCGTTCATGGATCAATTGGCGGACGATCGACGAAGCGCGGGCCCGTTCCGGGCTTGCGCGGGCAGGTGGCCACGATCGCGCCGGCCCCGGTCGGGCTCGCGCGGACCTCACACCCACGGGAGGCGGGAAGATAGAGGCGAATACCGGACAGCGCCACGAGAGGGGACGACGACGCTTTTCCCTGTTCGCCATCCGCAAGCTGGCGCCGCTTGTGCGCCCCCATCGGGGAAAGGTAGCGGGGGCCATGGTGGCCCTGGTGTTCAGCTCGGCGATCGGGCTCGCCTTCCCACTCGTCGTACGGTACTTGATGGACGCCGCGTTCGTCACGCGGAACCTCTACAATCTGAACGCCATCGCCCTCGGCCTGCTCGGGCTGTTCGCGATCAAGGGCGTGCTGAACTTCTTCGAGGTCTACCTGCTCGGCGCGACCGGGGAGCAGGTGATCGCGCGCCTTCGAAAGAACCTGTTCAGCCACTTCCTCGACCTTTCCCCAGGCTTCTTCACGGAGCGCACTTCGGGAGAGCTGACGAGCCGGCTCACCTCCGATTGCTCGACCCTCCAGGCGGTGCTCGGCCACCAGATCGCGGAGCTGTTGCGGCAGGCGATGTACCTGGTCGGCGCGCTCACGCTGCTCGCGTTCCTGCACCCGCAGCTCATGGTGACGACGGCGGCGGTCGCGCCGCTGGTCGTTTTTATCGCCATAGCCTTTGGCCGCTACGTCCGGCGCAAATCGACGGAGGTGCAGGATCGGATTGCCGAGGCCAACGCGGTGGCCGAGGAGGCCCTCGGCCAGATCCCCATCGTGCAGAGCTTCGTCCGGGAGGCGTGGGAGGCGGCTCGCTACGGCGCGCGCATCGATGCGTCGCTGCGCGCCGCCATCAGCCGCGCCTTCGCCCGGGGGCTGTTCTTTGGCATTCTCGCGTTCGTCGCCTTCGGGGGGATCGTGGTCGTCCTCTGGCAGGGCGGCCGTCTCGTGCTGGCGGGCCAGATTACCGCGGGCGAGCTCGTCTCCTTCCTCCTCTACGCCGTCCAGGTCGCCGCCGCGATCACGGCCATGGCCTCACTCTGGGGCTCGTACCAGCAGGCCCAGGGAGCGGCGCGCCGTGTCTTCGACCTCCTGGAGCAGCGCCCGGAGATCGCCGACCCGCCGGAGCCGGCCCCGATCCCCACGCTGGAGATCCCCGAGATCGCCTTCGAGGATGTCAGTTTCCGGTACGGACCGGAAGAGCCGTGGGCGCTCCGCGGAGTCACCGCCACGCTGCGGCAGGGCGAGGTCGTCGCCCTCGTCGGGCCGAGTGGCGCCGGCAAGTCCACGTTCGCCGCGCTCGTCCTTCGATTCTGGGATCCCGAAAGGGGCCGAATCACATGGAACGGCCTGGACATCCGGGACGTGCGCCTGGCGGACCTCCGGGGATCGATCGGCTTCGTGCCACAGGAACCCACCCTCTTCTCGGGAACCGTGTACGAGAACATCGCCTACGGCCGGACGGGCGCCACGGCGGAGGAGGTCGAGGAAGCGGCTCGGGCGGCGTACGCGCACGAGTTCATCGAGCGCCTGCCGAATCGCTACGAGACGCTCGTGGGCGAGCGGGGGGTGCGTCTGTCCGGAGGCCAGCGCCAACGTCTCGCGATCGCACGCGTTGTGCTCAAGGCCCCCGGCATCCTCATCCTGGACGAGGCGACGAGCAGCCTCGACACGGAGAGCGAGCGGCTCGTCGAGGAAGCGCTGACGACCCTGATGCAGGGACGCACGACGTTGATCATCGCCCACCGCCTCCGGACCGTGCTGCGGGCCGACCGTCTCTTGGTCCTCGAAGCCGGCCGCATCGTGGAGGACGGCCCGCACGAGGAGCTGCTCGTGCAGGACGGCCTGTACGCCCGCCTCTACCGCGGACAGCTCGTCCTCGACCCGGTGGCTTGATCCGCCTCGGGCCCCTCCGGCCCTTTTCGACAGCGGCGACCCTCCTGGTCGCCGTCGCCATCCCGCCCGCGGAAGCGCACGCGGCCCAGGCGGATCCGCACGGGACCCAGGCTGACACCCTCGAGGCCCAGGCCGACACGCTCGACGTGCCCCCGGGCTACCGGCTCGAGGATCTGCGCGTGACCGTCACCCGCTCGAGCCGGGACTGGGCGCGGGTCCCGTACGCGCTCTCCCTCGTCCCGGGCGAGCGAATCCAGCGCGGCGAGCGCGGCCTGTCGCTCGACCAGGCGCTGCGGGGAGTGCCGGGCGTCACCGTGCAGAACCGGCAGAACTTCTCCCTGGGTGACAGGGTGATGATCCGTGGCGCGGGGGCCCGGGCCCAGTTCGGCGTCCGCGGGATCATGATCATCGCCGACGGCATTCCGCTCACGCTTCCGGACGGCCAGGCGACCCTGAGCAACCTGGATCTCCTGGCGGTGGGCCGGACCGAGGTGATTCGCGGACCCGCGTCGTCCCTGTACGGAAACGCCGCCGGGGGCGTCATCAGCTTCCAGACCGAGGACTTCCCTCCGACCCCGCTCACCATGCGGCCGCAAGCGGCCGTCGGCGCCTACGGATACGCCATGGCCCGGGTGAAGCTGTCCGGCACCGCGGGGAGCACAGGGTACCTGGCCGACTTCGAGGGCACGCACTGGACCGGCTTTCGCGAGTACGGCGAGGCGGAGTTCTACCGGCTGTACGTGACGACGCGCGTCCCGCTCTCACGGCGGTTCGAGCTGCGCGGCACCGGGAGCTTCTTCTCGATGCCCTTCGCCGAGAACCCGAGCTCGCTGAACGAAGAGGACGCGCGGGACCGGCCTCGCTTCGTGAGACCTTTCATCATCGCACAGGGCGCCGGCAAGGAGATCCAGCAGGGACAGTTCGGCGTCGCGCTGGAGGGAGAGCTCTCGGAGGGCCGCACGCTTCAGATCTCCGGATGGGGGCTGGTGCGGGACGTCTGGAACCCCATCCCGGGCCGGATCATCGCCCTCGGCCGTTTCTCCGGCGGCCTGCGGGCGACCTACGAGGAGGGAGAGCGCATCGGACGAACTCCCATCACATGGGTCGCGGGTACCGACATCTCCTACCTGGGCGATGACAGGGAGGAGTTCGAGAACCTGGGAGTGGGCGAGGAGGGTGGGCGCGCACGGGAGGGCGCGGTCCTCGTGGACCAGCGCGAGGAAGTCGTGGCGATCGGGCCCTTCGTCGAGCTGGCGTACGCGCCCAGCCGGCGAGTACGCCTGACCGCGGGCGGCCGCTTCGACCTCTACGACTTCCGGGCCACGGACCGGCTGCTGGATGACGGCGACGACTCGGGAACCCGGACGTTCACGCACTTCAGCCCGATGCTGGGGATCGACCTGGCCGCGGCGCCATCGGTCAACCTCTACGCGAACGTCGCCACGGCCTTTCAGACGCCGACGACCAGTGAGCTGTCCAACCGGCCCACCGGCGAGGGTGGCTTCAACCCGCTCCTCGGGCCGGAGACGACGCTGAGCTTCTCCATCGGCGCGAAGGGCCAAATAGTCCGTTCACGAGTTACGTACGACTTCGCCGTGTACGTGTCCGACGTGGACGACGCGATCCTCCCGTTCCAGGGGCCCGGTGAGCAAGTGTTCTTCCGAAACGCCGGTGAGGTGACGCGCCGAGGGATCGAGTTGCAGGGAGTCTGGACGGCCTTGCCGGGACTGGATGCCCGGCTCGCCTACACGTATCAGGACTTCATCCTCGAGCAGTTCGAGACCATCGAAGGGGACTTCTCGGGGAACCGAGAGCCGGGCGTGCCCGTGCACCAGCTGGACCTGGAGCTCTCCTATGCCCGGGAGGGGTGGCTGGCGGTTGGACGGCTTCGCTGGGTGGACGCGTTCGCCGTGAACGACGCCAACACGGCGTTCAACTGGTCCTACGCGGTGGTCGACCTGCGGCTGTCCGCCCGCGTGCGGCCGGGGGGGTGGGAGCTCCTGCCCTACGTCGGCGTGGACAACCTCTTCTCGACCCGGTACAACGGTTCGGTAGTGCCGAACGCGTTCGGCGGACGCTACTTCGAACCGACCGCCGACACCGGAGTGTACGTCGGCGTGTCCACGTCGCTCCCACCGTTGATCCATACGTCAGCATCGGCGAGCAGCGACTCGTAGGTCTGAGGCCCCAGGTACTCCTTCCGGATGAGCCCCTCCCGATCGATCAAGAGGGAAAACGGAAACCCGATCGCGTGGAAGTGCGAGACGACGGCGTCCGTGCCCGCGATCCAGATCGGGTAGTTCATCCCGAACTCGTCGGCGAAGTTCCGAATGCCCTCCTCCGTTCCCGAGTCCACGGCGATGCTGACCACCGTCGCTCCCCGGCCGATCAGTGCCTCCTGCAGGTGGACGAGCTCCGGTATCTCGCGCCGGCACGGCGGGCACCAGGTGCCCCACATGTTGAGGATCACGACCTGCCCTCGGTAATCCGCCAGGGAGGCCATTCCGCCGTCCAGCGTAGCGAACTCGGCCACGGGCGCCTCCACCTCGAGCCAACGCGATGGAGCCCCTCCAGCCTCCGCGCCCGCGGAACGCATCAAGCCGCCGGAAAACGCGACGACCAGGCCCCCGATGCCGACGAGCACCGCCACGGCCCACAACAGACCCTTCGATCTACCCGTGCTGCTCAAAGTTCGCTCCCACGCGTCTCTTACGCCCGGTGTTGACCCGCCGCACCGCCATCAAGAACAGCGTTGCGGCCGGCCGGGTTTCCGCTTTGCACCCTGCGCTTCCGTACGGAACCTCGCTCGCTACACCGTCCGGCACCGAAAGTGCACTCATGTGTCGTGCATCGCTACGGCGGGAGCGGCGACCGGTACAACCCGCGAAAACAGGTTAAGCCGTGAACGCACAACGGAGTACGACCGTACGCAATGGCGCATGAGGCGCCGGCTGGTCGCCCGTGCGGCCGCCGGCCGGATTCGCCAAAGGCCATGGTTTGAATGCAATCAGGTCAAGGATGAATACATCTTATAGGCAGCTGGCGGACCGAGGGTCGATGCGCGGGGGAGCGGTCGGCGTGCCCGACTCACCCTCATGGGGCGGGAGCGAAGTCGAGGGCCCGCTGACGTCGGCCGTCAACATCCTTCCGGGTCGAGTGCCGACGAAGGCGCTCGTCCTGAGCTCCCTCTCCCTCGCCGCGGCTGCAACCGCCAGCCTCCTGTGGCCGGAGTCGATGGGCGACTACTCCGCTCTCGTCTGGCTGCTCGCCCTCATCCCGGCGTTCCTCTTGGCCTACTACAAGGGCTGGCGGGGCGCAACGATTTCCCTGGTGGCGACGATGATTCTCCTCGCCGCCCTCGAGGTGGGCATCTCCCTCCTGCTCACCCAGCCGGTGGCCTGGTGGTTGGTCGGCGGCGTCACGGCCGTCCTCATCGGCGTCAGCCTGGGCGCGGGTCTCGTCTCCGAAGCGCACCGAAGGACGACGGCCGACGCACTGAAGCTCGCCTACGCGGATCCCCTCACGGGCCTGCCGAACCGGCGCGTGCTGGAGCTCTTCCTGGCACAGGAGTTCGCGGGAGTAGCACGCGGCCGGCCATGCGCGATCATCCTGCTGGACATCGACAACTTCAAGAGGATCAACGACTCCGAGGGCCACCAGGCCGGAGACGAGGTGCTCCGCGCTGTCGCCCAGGCCCTCGAGATGAACACCCGCCGCTCGGACCTCAGCGGCCGGTTCGGCGGCGATGAGTTCCTCGCCCTCCTTCCGGGCGAGAGCGTGAAGGGCGCCCTCATCTTCGCGGACCGGGTGCTCGAGACGGTGGCCGCGCGCTATCGGAACTTCGCCATTCCCGTGACGATGAGCTGCGGAATCGCCGTCTCCAACTCGTCGACGAAAGACCAGGACGATCTCCTTCTGGCGGCAGACATCGCCCTGTACTCCGCGAAGCGGGAAGGCGGAAACCGGGCGGTCGTCGCCGGCCCATGGTCCATGGAGGAAGTGACGACCGCACGCGCCGCCAACGCGAGCTGACCTCCCCCTCCGTGTAGCCCGCGCGCTGATTGCGGCCGACGGCAGCTGCCGGCAAGTTGTTCTCCATGCCGTTCTTCAGGAAGTGCCGCAGGTGCCTTTTCTCCGTGAATCAACCGCTCAGCCAAGCCGGGGCGATCCTCGTGACCTCCGTCGCTCTCCTCTCGTGTGGGCCGGAGGCGAGCGGCGAAGCCTCTGGCGAACGGCGGATCGGGGCCGACGGCCCGGACGAGACCGAGGGCCCCGCGCTCGGGTCCACCTTCACGGGGCTGCGGGAGGTGCCACCCCCGACCGGCCGGGGCAGCATGACGCCCTACCTGTGGGCAGGCCGCGAGGGCACCGTCTACATGAGCTGGCAGGAGCCCGATGAGAGCGGCCATGCCGTCCGGATGGCCGAGCTGAGCGCATCAGGGTGGAGCGAGCCGCACACGATCGCGCGCGGCGAGGACTTCTTCGTGAACTGGGCCGACTTCCCGTCCATCGTGGAGCTCCCAGACGGCACTCTCGCGGCGCATTGGCTCCAGCGCGAGGGTCCGGGCACGTACGCGTACGGCGTTCGGATCGCCCGCTCCGTAGACGGGGGGCTTTCGTGGAGCGACCCCGTGACGCCCCACGTTGACGGGACTCTGACGGAGCACGGCTTCGTATCCCTCTTCCCGGCGGCGGATGGCGCTCTGGCGGCCGTGTGGCTCGACGGACGAGACTTCGCGGAGGTGGCCGAGGGCGGACCGCTCGAGGGCGACATGTCCCTCCGGTACGCGGAGATCGGCGTCGATGGCGCCCCAGGAAGCCAGACCCTCCTCGATGCCCGCTCCTGCGACTGTTGTCAGACCTCCGCCGCGCTCACCTCCGAGGGGCCGGTCCTCGTGTACCGGGATCGGTCGGAGAGCGAGATCCGGGACATCTCCGTCGTCCGCCTGGTCGGGAGCGAATGGACGGCTCCCTCCACGATCCACGCCGATGGGTGGTACATGCCCGCGTGCCCCGTGAACGGCCCCGCGGTCGCCGCGAAGAAAGAACGGGTCGCCGTCGCGTGGTACACCGCCGCGAACGACGAGCCGAAGGTGCAGGTCGCCTTCTCCGGCGATGCAGGGAAGACGTTCGGCGAGCCGAGCCGGGTGGACGAGGGAAGACCCCTGGGCCGCGTCGACGTCATGCTGCTCAAGGACGGGGCGGCGCTGGTCGTGTGGCTCGAGACCACGGATCGGGGCGCCGACGTGAGGGCCCGGCGTGTCCGGCCGGACGGCGAGGCGAGCCTTCCGGCGACCGTCGCCATCACTGACGTGAGCCGGGCGAGCGGCTTTCCCCGCATGGCGGCGCTGGGCAACGACGTGATCCTGGCGTGGACGGACACGGGCCCCGACGGCACCGTCCGCACCGTGGTCGCAACCCTCCCGATCGACTAGCCTGACCGTCCGTACGTCGACCTTTTCTTGTGGGGGAGGCGGAGGTTCCTCCGCGCGCCCGCAAATCGCTTGCATCACCACGGCCCGCCGGATCCGGGAGCGACTTATGCGCGCTCCGGGATCCTCCGCCTTCCCTGAGAGAGGTCGACCCACCGCGCCGGATAGCCGCGCCGTCTACTGCGCCGCTGGAAGCCACCGGGTCGGTCCTGTCGTTTGGACCGTCGCCACGGCGATCGATCTACTATAACAGTAGTTGACAGGACGGGAATGAGCGCTTGTGCCGCAGCGTCTTGTGCCGTGGGCACGTCGTCCCACACCTCCGTGTTTTCCGTGAGAGCCCGGATCGCGCCTATCCTCGCCCAGGAAGTTCGCCCTGTAGAGGGCAAAGCCCGCGAGAATCGCGGGCTTTGCCCTCTTGCCGCTACTTACTGCTTGGAACCTGTGTCTACTAGCCTCGGCGGTTGTTCGGTTACTGCGCGTACCAAATCGGTGACGTATACGCTCGCTCCTGGGTCGACGTCGGTGCACCCTCCGGGAGGTCGATTCCGAAGCGGAACGCGTCGTATGTCGACCACCGGGGCGTCGGGATCTCGATGACTCTGGCGTAGTAGAACGCCTTCTGATCCGGATCGAAGTCCGGATCGGTCCACACGGTACCGAGCTCGGCGGCGCCGATCGTGTTGGTCCAGTTGGCGTTTTCGACGTCCACGGTGTTACCCACCGGGGGCAGCCTGCCGTCGGACCCAGGCTGCCGGTCTCCGGACCACGCGACGTCGTAGACCACTTCGTGGGTCTGACCGTCGTCGCCCAGCCAGCCCTTGATGATTTGGATGCGGTCGAGATTGGCGCCCTGGACGTCCCGAAGGGAATAGACCATGAACGTGGGTGCTCCCGCGCCGGCAGGCCTGGCGCGTAGCGTGCCGCCCATTGGCACGCCCTTTTCGTAGCCGGCGAACGCCGGCTGTCGGCTGTTCATATCCTGTTCGGTGTAGTCCCAACCGCCGAAGAAGCGGACAGCCAGCCGCGAGCCGGTGGTCGCGTAGACCTCCTTCCGCTCCATGGCGTCAAAGATGGCCTCGCGAGTGTTCTCCGTGGCCCACACCGCAGCAAGCCCCGACGAGACCTGCTGCCAGGCGTAGATCGTACCGCTCGCGGTCGCCATGAAGGGGTGAGTCATGCGTTCCGGACTGGGCTCGTAGCCGGAGTGCTTGCCGAAGAAATTGTCCTCCTGGGCAGTAGCCAGCGACGTGTGGCTGTCGGTGGATCCGATCATCCCGAACTCATAGGGGTTCGTGCCGAAGCGGTCCTCGATCACCAGTCCCCGCTTGAGGGCTTCGCGGGCGTACTCCCCTGCCAACATGTTGTCGGTCTTGGCCTCCGACACGTCCAGGTTGCCGACGTCCCACGTCTCGTAGTCCGCGAACTCGTCGTCGGGCGAGAGGAAGGGATGCGTTTCGCCATCGCCCTTGATCTGGGTCACCTCGTAGAGGGGTTCCCAACGCGCGCGCGTCGTGACGTACTCCTCGTCCAGGACCCGGCCGTCGTACTGGGCCTCGAGTGGGAACATGATGCCGTTGGCCAGGTTGCCGTTGTGCGCGATGGCCAGGACCTCGCCCCCCGTCCGCTCCTCGTACGTCTCGAGCCACCGCCACAGGTCACGAGGATTCGTGCTTCCCGGGGGGGTCATCGTGAAGGGAACCATCTGGCTCCCTTTGTCGCCGCCGTCCCGGTAGATCACGACACGGTGCATGTTGTTGCCGCGGACCAGGGAGGTCCACTCGTAGCCGATGAACGCCGTGAAGTGGCCAGGATCGTCGAACGCCTCCGCGGCGTCCACGGTCGCTTGCCAGGCATTCCTGTAGGGCTTCGAGTCGGGGCTGTAGCCCACCTCCATGAACTCGGGGAGGTCCCCTTGCGAGGCCATGCTGATGATCTCCAGCGCCACGCTGACACCGTCACCGGCCTGGATCCGATCGTAGAAGTCCCTGCCGAGCGGGTCGCTGAGGATATGATCGGCGCCCGCGAACAGATCAGGGAAGAAGCCCATCATGTCCGAGTGGTCCGCGATCACCAGAAAGTCTAGAGGTCGGGACAACCGGGCCTTCAGTCCGGTCGAAGTGGTCACCTCGTCTCCCCGAGCGAACCGGTAGGCGTCGTCCAGTCCCAGCCGGTTGCCGAATGCCCCGGCGTCGATGGACAACGCGGTGTGCAGATGCGTGTCGCCCCAGAACACGCGGCTCGGGAAGTTGCGGCCGGCGTAGGGCGAGTACGTGCTGCCCCGGTAGACGTCGTTCAGCGCCGCGGCACCGTCAGGTGGCGGGGGAACCTGGGACCGCGCGGAAGCGGGACCAGCGATGAGAAGAAGGAGAGAGATAGCCGCGAGTCTCAGCAGGCATGTCATTTCGACCTCGGCTGTCAGTGAAAAGACTTGTTCGACGGAATCCTGTGACGGAGGTTCGGATATCGTACGGACGGGAGGGCACTCTGTCGACGGGAGCCGCCTGGTCCTGGTCAAGCGGCTGGCCGGAAGGGCGAACGCGGAGATGGGCGCCCGGGAGATCGCGAAGGCTTGCCGACTGGCTGCTGCTGGCGGCCCACCAGCAGCCCTCTTGATGAGGACGGCCCCGCCACAAGCGTCTCGGTTGCCGAGGGGCGTGGCGGACCGTGCTCCCCGTCACCGCACGTCGACCTCTCCCAGGGGAGGCGGAGGATTTCGGAGCGCGCATAAGTCGCTCCCGGATCCCGCGAGCTGTGGTGCTGCAAGCGATTTGCGGGCGCGCGGAGGAACCTCCACCCTCCCCTTACGTGCAGAGGTCGACCGTCCGCGCTAAGCCGTAACGAGCTCCGGCTCCCGCTTCTCCGGCCGTACCTCCGGCTCCCG
Source organism: Gemmatimonadales bacterium (assembly GCA_030636765.1). Classification (GTDB taxonomy): domain Bacteria; phylum Gemmatimonadota; class Gemmatimonadetes; order Palauibacterales; family Palauibacteraceae. The sequence goes on along the minus strand of DAOVWI010000003.1, from coordinate 5,975 downwards.
CGAGCCCGCTCCTCGCTCGTCCGATGAGCCCGACTCGTCCGGTGACTCCTGCTCGCTCCGCCGCAGATGCCGGTCGAGGAACGTCGTCAGGTCGTCGGTCAGCGAGTGCATCACGGGCACGAGCACGAGCGTGAGGAACGTCGCGAAGGTGAGCCCGGCGATGACCGCGATCGCCATCGGACCCCACCACGCCGCCTGCTCACCGCCCCAAAAGAGGTTCGGGCTGAGGCGCGTGAAGAAACCGGCGAAGTCGAAGTTGAGCCCGATCGCCAGCGGCGTGAGCCCCAGCACCGTCGTGACCGCCGTCAGCGTGACGGGCCGGAAGCGGGTCATCCCGCCGACGACCAGCGACTCGTGCGCGTCGATGCCGTCCCTCTTCCTCAGGACCCCGATGTAGTCCACCAGGATGATGGCGTTGTTGACGACGATGCCGGCCAGGCTGATCACGCCGACACCGGTCATGATGATCCCGAACGGCATGCGAAACACGAGCAGTCCGATCAACACCCCCGCCGTCGAGAGGAGGACCGAGCTCAGGATGATGAGCGGCCGGACCACCGAGTCGAACTGCGAGACCAGGATCAGGGCGATGAGCATCAGCGCGATCAGGAACGCCCCGAACAAGAACGCCTCCGACTCGGCCTGATCCTCCTGCTGGCCGGTGTACTGCAGCGTATAGCCCGCCGGCAGGGACTGCGCGAAGCCGGCGAGCTCGGTCCGCACCTCCTCGAGCACCCGGTTCGCGTTGTACGCCGACCGCACGTCGGCCGAGATCGTCGCGACGCGCTCGAGGCTCTTCCGGTTGATCCCGCTATAGCTCTCGTCCACCCTCCAGTTGGCGAGCGAGGAGAGCGGCACCTGGTCCCCGTCCTCGGTCACGATCATCAGGTCGGCAAGCGCGTCCAGGTCCTCCCGGTAGCGGGGGGCGAGCCGCACGACGATGTCGTACTCCTCCTCTCCGAATCGGAACTCGGAGACCTCGGTGCCGTTGATCGCGCTCCGCACCGTCGCTCCGATCTCCGCCGTGCTCAGGTCGAACAGCCTTGCCCGCTCGCGGTCCACCTCGATGCGCAGCTCCGGCCGCGCATCCGCGATGTCACTGTCGAGCCCCTCCAGCTTCCGGGCCACGGGCGCGTTGGCGAGGGTCCGGTACGCCTCATCCGCCAACCGCTTCAGCACCTCGTCATCCTCGCCGGCGATCTCGACGCTGACCGGCGGGCCCGACCCCGGTCCATCCTGCGGCTTCTCGACCGTTATCTCCGCTCCGGCGATCCGCCTCCCGACCGTGCCGCGCATCAGCTCGAGCGTCTCGAAAGAATCCCGCTCGCGCAGCTCGAAATCGACGAAGTTCACCGCCACCGTTCCCTCGTTCGCGCCCGAGCGGGAGCCGCCGTCCCCGCTCGACCCGACCGTGGCGACGACCGATTGGAAGTCCGCCTGGGTCGGGAGCGCGGCCAGCTCCCGCTCGATCCGGCGGACGACCTGGTCGGTGGCCTCGGCCCGCGTTCCGGGCGGCATCTCGATCTGGACGTACACGGTCTCGGGAGGGATGTCCTCGGGAAAGAACTCGATCCCCGCGTTGAACGCCGCGAACGCCCATACCGAAGCGACCAGGACCCCGGCGGTCGCGCCCATCACCCGCGCCCGGTGCGCCAGCGCCCAGCGGAGGAACCGCTCGTAGCGCCGGAGCACGGTGGGGAGCGCCGTGTGCTGGAACCAACCTCCGGCCGGATACAGAGCCCAGCGATGCAAGGCCCAAAGCAGCCCCGCCATCAGGGCCAGCAGCACCGCCGTGAGCGGCCGCATGGCGAACACGACCGCAAACGAGAGCGCGCCAAGACCGATCAGCGACCAGCGGGCCGCGGGTGTGAGGCCCGGCGCCCGATCGCCGTCCAGTCGCATGAAGAGCGAACAGATCGTCGGGTTGACGACGAGCGCCACGAAGAGCGAGGCGCTCAGCGTGATGATCAGGGTGAGGGGCAGGTACGCCATGAACTCCCCGATCAGGCCGGGCCAGAACGCCATCGGAGCGAACGCCGCCAGGGTCGTAGCCGTCGCGGCGATTACCGGCATGGCGACCTCCGCGGTGGCCAGCTTCGCCGCCTCCTTCCGGTCGTATCCCTGCTCCAGGAAGCGAAAGATGTTCTCGACGACGACGATCGCGTTGTCCACCAGCATCCCGAGCGCCAGGATGAGGCTGAAGAGCACCACCATGTTCATCGTGAAACCGATGAGCTGCATAATGCTGAAGGAGAGCAGCATCGAGAGCGGTATCGCGATGCCGACGAACGACGCGTTCGCGATGCCGAGGAAGAAGAGCAGGACCGCCACCACCAGGATCAGCCCGGAGATGATGTTGTTCTCCAGGTTCGACACCATCCTTCGGATGTCCTCCGACTGGTCGGAGGTGATCTTCACGACCGTCGTCGGCGGGAAGCTCGCCTGCGCCTCCTGGATGACACGCTTCACCGCGTCCGAGGTCTCGATGATGTTCTGGCCCGTGCGCTTTACGATGCCAAGCGTGACGACCGGGTTGCCGTCCAGGCGCGCGAAGCTCTCCCGCTCCTTGAAGCCGAACTCCACCTCGGCCACGTCCCGGACGTACACGGGCCTGTCGTTCGGCGACGCGATGACGATGTCCGAGATAAGCCGCGTGTCCTCGAACTCGCCCGGCACCCGAACCAGGTACTCCCGCTCGCCGACGTCGATCGTCCCGCCCGGGATCGTGAGGTTCTCTTCCCGGATCGCGTCTATCACGTCGTCGAAAGCGAGCCTGTAGAACTGCAACTTCGCGAGGTCGACGTTCACCTGCACCTCGCGCTCCAGTCCGCCCGACAGCGTGACCTCGAGGATCGAGGGAATGAGCTCGAGCCGGTCCTGCAGACGCTCCGCGACCTCCTTCAGCCGGCGTAGGCTGTACTCCCCGGAGACGTTCACCTGCATGATCGGGAACTCGGAGAGGTTGAACTCGACGATGGTCGGCTCCTCGGCCGCCGAGGGAAGATCCGCCTTGGCGATGTCCACCTTCTCCCGAACGAGCTGGAGCGCCTCGGTCATGTCCATGCCCGCCCTGAACTCGATGACGATGCTCGAGTAGCCCTCGACCGACGTCGACTGGATCTCCTCCGCATCGGCGATCTCGTTGAGATCCTCCTCCAGCGGCCGCGTGATCAGGGTCTCCATGTCCTCCGGCGCCACGCCGGAGTAGACGGTGTTCACCGCGACGAAGGGCACGGTGATCTCCGGCATGGACTCCTTCGGAATGCTGAAGTAGGAGACGAGCCCGGCGAGGATGATGATGGCCGTCAGAACGAGGACGCTGGTGGGATGATCGACGGCCAGCGTGGTGAGGCGGAAACCCTTCATCTTCATCGGAGGCTCAGGCTCATCGGAGGCTCAGGCCGACCCGCCGACCAGCTGGACGCGGTCCCCCGGATCCACCTGCTCCTGACCACGGATGATGACCCGGTCTCCCGACTCCAGGCCACTTTCGATCACGACCCGGTTCGCGGCCGATGGCCCGAGGACAGCGCGGCGCACGTCGGCCTGCAGCTCGTCCCCAACCTCGGTCACTACGAGGATCTGGTAGCCATCCTCCACGCGCAGCAACGCCTCCTGGGGCACGACGAGCACGTTCTCGAGGGTGCGCGTCGCGAGCTCAACGCCGGCGACCATCTGAGGCTTGATCAGTCCCCCCGGATTCTCCAGCAGGATCTCGATGAGGAACGTCCGGCTTCGCAGGTCGACCGAGGCGCCAACGAACGCGATCTCGCCCTCGAACACCTGCCCGGGGTACACGTCCAGCGTGATCTCGGCGCGGCCGCCCACGCGCACGTCCGCCGCGTACCGCTCGGGAACACCGCCCACGATCTTGACCCGGGCGGCGTCGATGATGCGCCCGACCTGATCGCCCGATCCCACCATCTCGCCGGCATCCACGTAGCGCTCATCGAAGATTCCGGAGATCGGGGCTCGCACCGTCGTGCGATCCAGCCGTGCCTGCAGCGCCGCTTCGCGCGCCGCGGCAGCCTCCGCCTCGGCCTCGGCGGCTACGAAGTCGGCCTCCGTGCCGATCCCTTCCTCCTGGTAGAGACGCCGCCTGCGCTCGTATCGGTCACGAGCGGCTTTGGCGTCGGCCTCGGCCTCCGCCGCCTGAGCCCTCAGGAGCCTATCGTCGATCTTCGCCAGCGGCTGGCCGCGGCGGACCACCTGGCCCTTCTCGACGAAGAACCGCTCTATCACGCCGTCTTCCTCGGCGCTCACCGTGACGTCGTTCATGGCCTCGACAACCCCGATGAGGCGCACGGCCGTCGAGAACTGAGACGGCTGCACCTCGATGACCTCCACGTTGACGGTGCGCCGATACGTCTCGTCGGCGGCTTGGTCAGGCTCCCCCGCCTGGCCGGCGCCGCACGCCGCCGCCGAGACTGAGACCGCCAGAGCGGCCGTCAGCCCAAACGCCGCTCTCCCGCGGGCACCCCTACGTCGTCCCATCTCTATGCTCAGCATCTCTTCCGTTTCCCTTTCCGTCCATCCGCCTCTTCCCTGCACCGTCAACCCGCCCCGTATCGCGGGGCTTGAGTCCGTCCGCGAGGAAGCCGCCGAACAGGTCGTACAGCCCCTCGACGGTGAGGCCGTCCCTGGCCCATTCGTGATCGCCGCACAGGCACTCACCGGTGAAGTCGCACGCGAGCGAGAGCGTCGCCAGGCCGTGCACGCTCGACCACAGATAGAGGGTGACCAGATCGGGATCGGCCTCCCGGATCTCGCCGGCGGCGATCGCATCCGCCACGCTGTCCCGAAGGATCCGGCGCCCCCCCTGCCCTGGCAGCTCCTCGATCTCCCTCGGATCCTCGGGCTGGATCGTGAACATGATCTTGAAGTACTGCTCGTTCTCCATCGCGAACCGGATGTACGCCGCGCCGAGCGCTCGTACGCGCTCGAGTCGGCCCGCCGGAATGCTCTCCACGGCGCTCCACAGGTAGCTCTCGAAACGGCGGAAGCCGCGGGCCACGACTCGATCGACCAGCGCCTGCTTGTTCTCGAAGTAGTTGTAAAGCGCCGTGGCGCTGAGCCCGACGCGGGCGCCGACCGCCCGCATCGACAACGCCTCCAGACCGTTCTCCGCCAGGATGTTCTTGGCGGCCTCGATGATCGTCGCCTCGGTCTCCGCAGCGCGCTGTGGGTCGGCTACTTTGGGCATGGCTCTCCCGCCGGTTCCTTGGCCCGGACTCGGATCGGATTCGGGCCGCGATCGGTCCGTGGCCGTACCTAAGAGTACGTGCCCGCCACGCCGTTGGTTTCCCAACGGAGGCGGTCGATTAACACCGTTAAGATAACATCGTTAAGTTAACAGTGTCAAGGCTGCGGGAAGCGCGGCCTGGAGCGAGAGTTCAGGAGGCCTGGAGGGCGCCCGATTCGGAGCCGGGGGCAGCCGTCGATTCGGCCGCAGTGGCGGGGTCGGCTGCGGTGGCGGCCAGCTCGGCACCAGTGGACTTGGCCGCGGTGGAAGATTCCTCCGTCGCGGCGCCGGCGGGCTCTGCGGCGGCAGCCCCAGCCAGGGCCTCGTGGGTCGCCCGGTACCCCTCGTCCACCAGGTAGTCGTTGAAGCCGAAATCGAACGCCGGGATGGCGGAGGCAGCCGGCCGGATGAGCGTCAGCGGCGGGTCCGACCACTCTTCGAGCAAGGAGCGCCGGCGCGCCCCTGCCACGATTCCGAACACGCGCTCGTTGATCGCCAGCATCCCCTCCTTGATCGTGCCCTCCGGGTCCTCCCCCGTCCCGTCCCGCGTGGCGTCCACGGCGATAATCCGCGTCGCGCCGAGCTCGGCGGCCCGGCGCAGCGCGAACGTGTCCAGAACGCCTCCATCCACGTAGTAGGCGTCGCCGATCTTGACCGGCGGATAGAAGGTCGGCACCGAGCACGAGGCGGTGACGGCGTCGACGAGGCCGACGGTGGAGTCGACCTCTTCCTC
>DAOVWI010000031.1 GCA_030636765.1 Gemmatimonadales bacterium | reverse complement strand
CCGTCGCCAGAGCTGTAGCCCGATCAGGATCGCCCACGCTGAGTAGCCGAACACGAAGAGGCCAAAGTCGTGGACATCGACTCCGATCGCGCCAACAAGGAGCATTCCCAGTGCGCCAACGCCGGCCACACCTCCCACGACCCCAGTCCAGCTAGGTAACGAGCGAGTCCTGACAATCGCAATCGACCAGAAGACGACGGCCACCGCCGTCGAATCCTAGCACGACGAGAGCCAGACTTGCGAGAGCCAGGGAGTGCGTACCGACCACAACGGGAGCGATCTTGAGAATGTAGTCAAGATCACCGCCCGTGGGATGCAGCGCCATCGTGACTACGAACGCCACGGCTCCAAGGATGATCGCGACTGCGCTCGTCCTATCTCGATTCATGTCCATTCTCCTTGAGTCGTTCAGACGGCGCCACCCGCCGGCCGTATCTGACACTCTCACCCAGGCAGGACCCCACGGCCGCCTGGGCCTTGGCAGACTGAGGCTGGGAGCATACCGTGCGCCTTCTTCCTGGATCCTGCGACAGCACAAGAAGCCCGCTTGGAATATGCCTGGATCAATGGTCGTCGTGCCCCATGATGTGCGTTGGAAGGAGCAGTTCGCCAGCGAATCCCCGCTCGTCGCCCGCTGCCTCGGGGAAGACGTCAACGCTACGCATCACATCGGAAGCACCTCGATTCCAGGGATCTTCGCGAAGCCGATCATCGACGTCCTGGCAGAGGTCGCTGATGTCGAGAAGGTCGACTCATGCAACGACGCGATGGAGCTCGCCGGGTACGAGGCCATGGGTGAATACGGGATCCCGGGCCGCCGTTACTTCCGAAAGGACGATGCTCACGGAGTCCGGACCCACCACGTTCATGTCTTCCAGTCTGGGAACGCCGAGGTGGCGCGCCACCTGGGCTTTCGCGACTTCATGCTGGCTCATCCCGAGATCGCGCAAGAGTACTCCGACCTGAAGCGGGCCCTTGCCCTGGCCCACCCGGAAGACAGTGACGCTTATCAGGACGGCAAGGAAGCCTTCATCAAACGGGTGGATGAGAAGGCTGCGGTTTGGCGGAGACAAGGCGCCAATCCGTAGAGGAGGCACCGGGCTCGGCGCACCGGCAGTTGCCGTGTGGGCAACCACGCCGCCCTGGGGAAGTTACCTACGAGCGTCGCGGCCGAATACGCGGCGGTCAACCGCCTCAACTATTCAGTGCGTCGCCGCTGCCAGCTCACGCACGGCAACCGCCAACATTCGCACCTTCGCCGCGTCACGGGACTGCCCCGCTTCGTCATGGAGCTGCGCGGCGAGCGTCTCTAGCGCCTCGCGCTGGGCCGCATCCGAGGCGTTCTCCGCGCCTGCCAGCGACCGCCGCACCGACGAGATCCGGCCGGTGGAGAGGCCCGTCGACCGCTTGAGCTGGTCCACATACGCTCGCGCCAGCGCGAAAGTGGCCGGCCAGACGATCTTCGGCTGACTCTGGGCATTCAAGTAGTTGAGCTTCACCGACTTGGCCGCATCAATCTCGTTCTGCGAGAGGAACTCGCTCGGCCTCAGCTCGAAGATGTCGAGCCCGCGCGCAATTTCCGAGCTCACGATCACGCCGTTGTACCAGTAAGCCGACCAGCTCCCGCCGAACTGCATCGTGGTGGAGGCCACTGGGCCGCGATCGTGGAAGGCAATCTCCACGGGGTGGATCCGATCGGTCCAGTCGAAGACCGAGATCCCACCCTGATACCACGCCTGCACCATCACGTCCCGTCCCGGGATCGGGATCAGCGTGCCGTTGTGCGCGACGCAGTTCTCAAGTGCCGTCTGCGGCACCGGCAGCTTGTAGTAGCTCTGGAACCGCATCTGCCGGTTCTCAAGCGTGAAGATCGCGTCCGCACCCCACTCCTTCGGGTCGGTGGCACGGCACTTTGGTTGGCCGCCCCCACCCCACTCGTCGGTGAAGAGGATCTTGGTGCCGTCGTTGTTGAACGTGGCCGAGTGCCAGTAGGAGAAGTTCGAGTCGCTCACCGCGCCGATGCGCTTCGGGTTGACCGGGTCACTGATGTCGAGCAGGAACCCGTAGCCCCCGCAGGCGCCGCCCGCCAGCCCGATTGCCGGGTACACCGTAATGTCGTGGCACTGGGTAGGCCCAGGAGGCGGGCCGTCTCCGCGCTGGCCCACCCTCTGCGCGATCAACTTTGGGATGTACTCGCGCAGGGCTCCGCTGTCGGCGGCTGTCGGCGCTCCGCTCCCACCCCGCGCCTCGACGATGCTGTCGAGCATCGCCGCGGCGAACCGGTCGGGTAGCACGCGAGTCTGGCCCTGGATCTCAGCGATGAACGCGCCCCGCGCCTTCGCCTCCTCGAGGGCGGCGAGGTCGGCCGGCGCCGGGCCGTGCTGCGGCGGGGCCACGAGGTCGCTGAAGATCCGCGGGGAGCTCACGATCGCCGCGTCCTCCGGGTGGGCGAGGGGCACCTTGATGACCTCAATCCGGAACAGCGCCGAGTTCGGATCTTCGTTCGGTGGGGCGCTGGAGCAGCCGGGGAGCTCCTCCGCCGGCCGCGGGGGCGCCGAGCCGGAGACGTAGATGTAGACGTTCTCCGTGTCTTGCGGATCCTCCAGCACGGTGTGGGTGTGGGAGCCGCGGCACGTCTGCACGTTGGCAATGTACTTCGGGTTGAGGATGTCGCCGATGTCGAAAATGCGGATCCCACGCAGGCGATCCTTGCTCACCGACTCCGGTACGCCCTCCGTCCCACAGTCGAGCCGGCCGCCCAGGCCTTCTCCCGAGACGAACAGAAGGTTCTTGTAGACCGAGACGTCACTCTGCGACGCGGGACAGACGTACCCGATAACGAGGGCCGGCTGACTCGGATTCGAGATGTCCCACACCTGGATGCCGTTGTAGTTGCCCTGAATGGCGTAGCGGCCGGTGAAGGCGAGGTCGGAGTTGGTGACGCCGACGAAATCCTTCGCAGGTGGCGTCTTCGAGAGGACGCGCAGGTTCCACACCGCTTCTTCGGCGTCGAACAAGCCCGCCCGGAGAGCCGTACGGGGGTCAGCGCTCGGTGCCGCCGCCACGTCGGGTCCGGGTGTCGTAGTGGACGCTCCCGACGTAGCGGTCGAGGAGGCGCAGGCAGAGGCGCCAAGCAGTCCCGCAGCAAGCGAGAGCAACCAGCAACGGTTGACGACGGTCCACGCCATGGGGCGGCGCACCGGGGTTTCACATTCCATAACGGATTCCTGTGTTGGGGCCAAGCTTGGCTCGGCCATGCTTGACTGCCGGATGATCAAAGATCGCTGCCCCCGTCGGGCAGCGCGTTGAGCATCAGTTCCATACGGGCGATCTCGGTGGTTTGGTCCACCTGGATATCGGAGGCGAGCTTGAACACCGCCCCGTCCTGGGCGGCGCCGTCGGTGCTGAAGAGATCGTGCACCATGGTGACGGCCCCGCGGTGGTGTTGGATCATATAGGTCAGGAAGCGCCGGTCGAAGTCGGGCCCCCTGGCCTGGTCGAGGTCCTGCATCTGGTCGGGCGCAAGCATTCCGGGCATGTGCATGGCATAATCGCCGACGCCGTGCAGCAGGAGGGTTGTTCCCTCGATGTGGATCTCCGGCACCGGTTGACCGCGATCGCGGAGCCACCGCTGCATCGTGGCGATCTCGTCTTGCTGGCCGTTGATGATGCGCGCACTCAGGGTCAGTAGCGGCGGGCTCGCGCCGTGGGTGGGGGCGAGCCCCGCCATCACGAGCGCCTGCCCGTGGTGGGCGATCATGCCCGTCATAAAGCGGGCGTCGGCCTCGGTAAACCGCATGAGAGCGCTATCCGTCCGTGCCCGGTAGATCGCCTCAAGTTCGGCGGCCGCGGCGTCGGCCGGTTGGGGAGCGGCCGACGGCCCTGTCCGAGCTGCGCCGCCGCAGGCCGCTGTGGCGAGCGCAGTGAGGAGGGCGGTGGCGATCGACTGGGTGCTTAGGACTCTCATGCCTCTGGAGGCTCAAGGTCAGTGGGCGGCGGCCCGCCCGCCGTCTTCTGCGCAAGATACTCGACACGGCAGGGCTTTGGTGCGGCGAAGAGTAGGCTCTTCGTACAACACGACGCCACCGCCTCCTAGCTGTGCGTCTGCTTCATGTGCCTCACCGATGCGGACACAAGCTCCTTGAGCACCGTCGGGTCGACGTCGGCCAACCGCTTGATATAGAGGCAGGACTTACCGGTCTTGTGCTTGCCCAGCTTGGCCAATAGCTCTTCGTAGCGCTCAAACCCTGCCATGATGTAGAGCGTCAACTCCCGCTTGCGCGGCGCAAAGCCGGCCAAGGGCCAGTCGCCCTCACGACCGCTGGCATACTTGTAATGGTAGCTTCCAAAGCCGACGATGTTTGTCCCCCACATCGCCGGCTCCTCTCCCGTGACCTCTCGCATCAGCTCCAGGACGGCGAAGCTGTCTTCTCGCTCCTTCGCATCGGACACGCTATTGAGAAAGTCCTCGACGCTTGCATCACTCTTCTGAGTTTTCAATTCTTCCAACTCCACCATTTCAGAAGCTCCGGGTCTGGGGCCTCATTTGTCGCCGCATACACGGCACATCGAAAGACATACAGAACGCATCGATCAACCTTCTGGCACCGAAGATCACACAGGTCGACGTACATCTTCTCAGGATCTTGCCCGCGAAGGTCTGCAGGTTCGCGAAACCCGAGGTCTCGAAGGTCCGTGGCCATACTCGGGCCGATACCCGGCAATGCCTGAAGTGGCTGTGCCGATTGTCCCATCGCCTGCTCCTTGTTCAGCCCGTCAATCAAGTCGATCGAGCCGGTCTGCGCATTCCTTGACGCCCTCTCGCACATCGACTGATGCGTAAAGGTCCCTCGCCTCGGCCCAAAGCCGCCTCGCTTCTTCCGTTTGGCCCATATGCTCTCTGAGTATCGCGAGGGGCCGAACCGCATTCGCCAGATCAAGCGGCGGCATTCCCTCATGGCTGCGATAGAGGGCGAGCGCCTCCAAGTAGCACGTCTCTGCCAGCTCCAGACGCCCCGCATCCTGATGGATGTCGCCCAAATGTCGAACCGTGTGAGCCAGGACAAGCGGATCGCCTCCCTCCCGGGAGAGGTCGACCGCCTCCTCGTACAACGGTCGCGCGGCAGTACCTCGTCCAAGGTCTCGCTCAATCTGGCCAAGTCCCTTGAGCGCCTGTACCAACTCCCTCAACGCCCCCGCTTGGCGACCCATCGCGACCGCTTCGATCAGATCTCGTTGGGCATCGGCCAGGCGGTTCTCTCTGCGCGCATGAGTGGCCCGTCTCATAAGACTAGCGACAGTATCAGACATCGTTCCTGACCTGGCGAGACGCCTTCAGATCGAGGCTTCCTGCCCCAGCGCCCCGGAGTAGAAGGTAGACTGCCAGGACCATGACGACAGCCGGGATGACCGGTTCCGACGGTTGCAGCGGGAAGAGTGAGGGGTCAGCGACAACCACATGAACATAAGTGGCCACAACCATGATGCCGAGGACGACTAGAGCTGCGATCCTCGCAAAATAGCCGAGCAGGAGAACCACCCCCACACCCATTTCGACGATGGGAACTGCCCAGCGGTTCAGGTCTTCGAGCGGAATGCTCGCAGCGGCGAGTTGACCGGCCCAGGCTTCGGCAAGCATTGGAACGACGAGCTTCATCCCGCCCGTCATCAGGAAGAGGATACCCAGGAAGACTCGGACTCCTCCGGCCAGCCTGTTCTGTCGGGTAGCGCGAATCCTCTGACTCTTCAAAATGCCTGCCTTGTACGGTCGGGGTGATGGGTTACAGAGCGTCACAGGTTGATGGGTAACACTCAGCACCTCCGACGGTGTGCTCTGACGTCCATGATGCGATAGTCGTCCTCATCTAGCCAGCCGAGGAAGACGGGGCCGTAGTACACCGACCAGACGCCCTCGGCGATCTCTTCCAATCCGACGTGATCGAAGCGCAGCAATCCGCTGACGAAGACCTTCCGGTCGTGCCACTTGATCGTCTTGTCGCTGGCGACCTTCCGGACCTCAAAATGGCCGGGGTATCGCACCCGGGGCGTTCGAGGAGGACGACGATCTGACGGCCGGTACTGCGAAGCCGGTGTCTCCTGGCCCAGCGCTTCGTGGGGCCGCTCCTCGTTGAACACCTTCCGGAACCGATCGAACCTTGCCTGCTGGGCCCTGAGGTTCTTGCTCGGTGGCCTGGCGGTTCCGGCCTTCAGCGTCCGGTGCATCCGCTCGTGTCGGCCGTTCTGCTGAGGCTTCCCGGGCTCAATCGTCTCCGGCTGGATCCCGAGCTGCACCCACCAGACCGAGAGCCGGGAGAGCCGGCCCAGCGCCTTCGAGGCGAACGGATGACCGTTGTCCGTGCGGACCCGCCCCGGCAGGCCATGCCGGCTGGACAACCGCCGAAAGTGAGGCCACGTCTGTTCGATCGTCGGTCCCGGGAGCGCTAACCGGCGGACGCGCCCTGACGATTTGCTCTTCTACTGCGGGGGCTCGAGTAGCACACCGCGCGAGGCGTGCCCACGACCCTCCCCCTCACCTAGGCTGCGCGACTCGTCGCCAGACTTCAGCGCAGGCCCCGCTCTTCGGGCGACCATTAGGGTCGCTGTGGCCGATCCGCCACCCAAGAGTGTCAAGAGCATCAGGTTGGCTATGGCGTCCGAGACGGACCACGCCTGCCAGGCGTTTGCCGCCAGAAGCCCAAAGAGGAGAAGCCCGCCTCCAGCACCCAGCGCGGCGAAGCGGGGGAGCGAGAGCTTGTCGAATGGAAGGCCGCGTGCGGTTATCGCCAGAACACCAGAGAAGGCCACACCTATCGGGAAGGCCCAGATTGAGCTTTTGATGACCATCACGAGCATCTCTCGACCCGAATCGCCCCCAAGGAGCAGCCACGTGGGGAGCACGAAAATCATCGAAGCCACCACGCCGACGCCCGTGGCGAAGGTCAGTCCCATACCGATCATCCCACGGATGACCCTCAGCCAACGGGGCATGCACAACCTCCATATGCGGTTCCACTTTGCGCCGCAAAGTACGCTGACCGACGGAGCGGTGTCAACGATGGTCTGCGGTGGGACGGGCGCTTTCGTACTCAGAGGAACTCAGCCGGAAAGCTCAGATAAGTCTTTCAGGACCGGCGCAGACGTAACGTCCCCCGCCAATGAGTTGCGCTCTCTAACTCTTAATGGGCGGCGAAGGGTCCACCGAACGGGGATTGGGAACCTCACAGCCGTTGCATGAGTATGCACAGCTGGAGTATACTTATGCATTATGATCAGCGTCAGCGTTCTCGGGGCTTCCGGTTACACGGGCGGAGAGCTCCTGCGGTGGCTTCACGGCCACCCGGGCGTGCGCATCGCGCATCTTGGCGCCCACACCCGCAGCGGCGAGGCGGTCGAAGCGGTGTGGCCCCACATGCGCTCCCTCTCCTCCGCAGAGCTCGCCGCGCCGGATCCGGGGCGGGTGGCCGAGGACTCAGACCTGGTCTTCCTCGCACTTCCGAGCGGAGCCTCCATGGACGTGGTGCCCACGCTGCTGGAGGCGGGAACGCGCGTCGTCGATCTCGGAGCCGACTTTCGGCTGACCGACGCGGGCTCGTACGAGCGATGGTACGGCCATGAGCACACGGCGCCCAAGCTCCTCGCGGAGGCCGTGTACGGGCTTCCCGAGATGTTCTGCGAGGCGATACGCGGCGCGAGGCTGGTCGCGAACCCGGGGTGTTATCCGACCGCGACCGCCCTGGCGCTCTTCCCTCTCCAGCGGGAAGGGCTGATCCAGGGTGCCGTCGTCGTGGACGCCAAGTCGGGGGTCTCGGGCGCGGGCCGGACACCGTCGCTGCACACCTCTTTCAGCGAGGTCGACGGAAACGTGCGGCCGTACTCCGTGGGTGAGCATCGCCACACGCCGGAGATCGAGCAGACGCTGAGCGGCCAGGGCGCCCCGATCCGGCTCTTCTTCGTTCCGCACCTCATCCCGATGACGAGGGGGGTTCTGGCCTCATGCTACGTCCGGCTGAACGGGGAGATGAGGCAGCAGGAGATCCTGGATCTCTACGGGGCGACGTACGCCAGCAGTCCGTTCGTGCGCGTCATGGAGGAGCTTCCTCAGACGAAGGCCACGCTCGCCTCCAACTTCTGCGACGTGACGGTGCGGGTCGACGCCCGAACGGGACAGGCGACGGCCATCGCGGCGATCGACAACCTCGTGAAGGGGGCCGCCGGCCAGGCAATCCAGAACATGAACCTGATGTTCGGGCTCCCCGAGACGGAGGGGCTGTGGACGGTGCCCGTATTCCCATGAGCGCGGTGGACTTCCTATGAGCGCGACTATGAGCACCGCGGACTTCCTGATCCCGGGCGATGTGACGACGCCGCTCGGGTTCCTGGCCGGCGGCATCCACTGCGGCGTCAAGCGGAAGAGCCTCGATCTCGCGCTCCTCACCTCGGAGTCGCCGTGCGCCGTGGCCGGCCTGTTCACCACCAACCGTGTGAAGGCAGCGCCCGTGCGCCACTGCCGGCACGTGGTCGCCCGCGGGCGGGCAAGAGCGGTCGTGATCAACAGCGGGAACGCCAACGCCTGCACCGGCCCGCGGGGAGAGCGCGACGCCGAGGAGATGGCGCGCCTGACCGCCGACGCGCTCGGCGTCCCTGCGGAGGAGGTGCTGGTGGCCTCGACCGGCATCATCGGGGAGCCGCTACCCATGTCGGCGATCCGGGAGGGCATCCGCCGGGTGTCCAGCGGCCTGAGGCGATCGGGCACGGAAGCGGCGTTGGCGATCCTGACGACCGACTCCTTCCCGAAGGTGGCGGCCGCCGAAGCGGACATCGGGGACGTTCGGGTTCGGATCGGAGGGATGGCGAAAGGCGCGGGGATGATCCACCCCCACCTCGCCACGACGCTCTGCTTCCTAACGACCGACGCCGCGCTGTCCCCAGGAGCTCTGGACGCCGCACTCCGGGCGGCCGTCTCGGATTCGTTCAACCGAATCACCGTGGACGGGGATATGAGCACGAACGACACGGTGATCCTCCTGGCCAACGGGGCAGCGGGCGGAGATCCGATCGACGGCAACGCCGCGCTGGGGCGGTTCCAAGGGGCGCTGTCGCGGGTCGCCTCGGAGCTCGCCGAGATGGTGGTACGGGACGGCGAGGGGGCCACCCGCGTGGTGCGCTTCCGCCTGGCCGGGGCGGCGAGCGACGCAGAGGCTGAGCGGGGGGCCTACCGCCTCGCCGGATCGCTCCTGGTCAAGACGGCCCTGCACGGCGGCGAGCCGAACTGGGGTCGGATGATGGCGGCACTGGGAAGCGCGGGAATCGAGCTGGCGGAGGATCGGGTGCAGATCTTCGTCGGTCCAGTGCAGCTGGTTCGGGGCGGCCTCGGCGTGATGGAGGCGCGGGCCCCGGCGGCGGCCCAACTCGGCCGTTCCAAGGTCGATATCCGAGTCGACCTCGGGCTCGGAAGCGGCGAAGCCACGGTTCTGACGTGCGACCTGTCGGAGGAGTACATCCGGATCAACGGGAGCTATGCCGCCGAGCGGAGCGCGGTCTCCTGAGGACGATGCCATGACGAGCGTTGCTACACGGAACGGGTTCGAGACGGCGGCTTCAACGGCCCACGAGCGGAGCGTCGTGGGCCTCACTCTCGCCGAGGCGCTGCGCTACGCGACGCGCTGGAGAGGCAAGACCGTCGTGGTGAAGCTCGGAGGAAGCGTCCTGGATCGTGCCGAATCGGCGACGCTCGAGGACGTGGTTCTGCTGCAGCGGGCGGGTGTTCGCATCGTGCTCGTTCACGGTGGAGGACCCGAGATCACCCGGATGCTCGACCGGCTCGGCCATACCGCGAGCTTCGTGGACGGCCTTCGGGTGACCGACGAGGAGACGATGGAGGTGGTCGAGATGGTTCTGACGGGCCGGGTGAACCAGAGGCTCGTCGCGGCGATCGAGCGGGCGGGAGGAAGGGCGGCCGGCATCTCGGGGAAGGACGGCAGCCTGCTGGTCGCGCGGCCGCACCCGAAGGCGAGCGCGCTGGGGCACGTCGGAGAGGTGGAGCGGGTGGAGCCGGAGATCCTCACGGCGCTCATCGAGGCTGGGTTCGTCC
Source organism: Gemmatimonadales bacterium (assembly GCA_030636765.1). Lineage (GTDB taxonomy): Bacteria > Gemmatimonadota > Gemmatimonadetes > Palauibacterales > Palauibacteraceae. The sequence goes on along the minus strand of DAOVWI010000031.1, from coordinate 7,385 downwards.
CGGTGATCTCGTCCGTGGGCGTGGACGAAGGTGGGGTGAGCTACAACCTGAACGCCGACCTGGCGGCGGCGGCACTCGCGGTGGCGCTGGAGGCCCAAAAGCTGATCCTGCTCACCGATGTCGACGGCGTGCTTCGCACCGAGGGAGGAGAGCGGCGCCTGGTATCCGAGCTGGACGCCGAAGCGGCGAGGGGGATGCTCGACACGGATCAGCTGGCCGGCGGCATGATCCCGAAGCTGGAGGCGTCTCTGGCGGCCATCCAGGGAGGCGTGGAGAGCGCCCACATCGTCGGCACGAGTGACCCGGACGGCCTCCTGATCGAGCTGCTGACGGACGCGGGGATCGGCACGATGATCCGGGCCGAAGCGCCGGATGGATCCGCGGGCGTCGAGCCTTCGCACGCACCTGCGAGCGCGGACGCCCCTGTGAGCGACACCAGCCCTGCGAGCGAGGACGCCCCGAGCGCCTTCCCGGATTCCGAGTCGGTGCTGCGGGGCTCGGCCGAACTGCTCTTCGGGAACTACGTGCGGGCGCCCGTCTCCTTCTCGCACGGCCGGGGCACGCATCTGTGGGACCTCGACGGAAAGCGGTACCTGGACTTCGTGGGTGGGATCGCGGTCTCCTCACTCGGTCACGCGCACCCCGCGCTCGCCGGGGCGATTAGGGAACAGGCCGGCCGTTACCTGCACGTCTCGAATCTCTACCACATCCCGGAACAGGTGGAAGCGGCCCGACTGCTGACCGAGGCGAGCGGCCTGGAGCGGGTCTTCTTCTGCAACAGCGGAACGGAGGCCGTCGAGACGGCGATCAAGCTGGCCCGCAAGTGGAAGCGCGAGCGTGGGTCGGAGGCTCCCGAGATCGTGACCATGGAGGAGAGCTTCCACGGCCGGACGATGGGCGCTCTTGCCGCCACGGGCGTGGAGCAGTATCGGCGGGACTTCGAGCCGCTCCCGCCCGGCTTCCGCACCGTCCCGTTCAACGACCTCGAGGCGGCCGCCGCCGCGATCGGACCGGAAACGTGTGCGGTGCTGGTCGAGCCGATCCAGGGCGAGGGCGGAGTGATCCCGGCGACACCGGACTATCTGCGAGGGCTGAGGAAGCTGACGGCGGACTCGAAGGTGCTGCTCATCCTCGACGAGGTCCAGACGGGAATCGGGCGCACGGGACGGTGGTTCGGCTTCCAGGGCTACGGGATTCGCCCCGACATCGTGACCCTTGCCAAGGGTCTCGGAGGCGGCGTGCCCGTGGGCGCCGTGCTCGCGACGGCCGAGGTGGCGAAGACGCTGGTGCCGGGGGATCACGGAAGCACGTTCGGCGGCAATCCGCTCGCGTGCGCGGCGGCGGGCGCTGTGCTTCGCACGATCCAGAAGGAGAAGCTGCTGGAGAACGTGGTGGAGATGGGAGGACGGCTCGTGGGCGGCCTCACGGCGCTGGCCCTCGAAGGGTCCATCGTGCGCGAGGTCCGGGGCCAGGGTCTCCTGATCGGGCTAGACCTGACGGTCGAAGCGGGCCCGGTGGCGGCCGAGTGCCTGCGCCGCGGCCTGCTGGTCAACGCGGTGCGGCCGGGTACCCTGCGGCTCTCACCGCCCCTGACCGTGTGCAGGGCGGAGGTCGATGAAGCGCTGGCCATCCTCAAGGACGTGCTGGCCGAATGGAGCGAAGCGTAGGTTCGAGTGGAACGCTGCGAGGATGAACCGAGAACCGAAGGGCGGTATTGAGCGAATGAACGACATCAGCGACATCCAGCGGATCGCCCTGGCCTACTCCGGGGGGCTGGACACTTCCGTGATGATCCCGTGGCTGCGGGAGAACTACGGGTGCGAGGTCTTGGCCGTGGTCGCGGACATCGGCCAGCGCGAGGACTTCGCCGCGGTCAGGGAGAAGGCCCTCGGGACGGGCGCGATCGCGTGCGAGGTCGTAGACCTCAAGGAGCAGTTCGCGGCGGAGTACCTCTTCCCCGCCCTGCGGGCCGGCGCGCTGTATGAGGGCCGGTATCTGCTCGGCACGGCGCTCGCCAGGCCGGTGATCGCCGGAGCGCAGGTCGAGGTGGCCCGAGCGACCGGTTGCGATGCCCTCGCGCACGGCTGCACGGGCAAGGGAAACGACCAGGTCCGCTTCGAGATCGCGTACCGCTCGCTGGCGCCGGATCTCGCGATCGTCGCGCCGTGGCGCGAGTGGGAGCTCCGTTCGCGGGAGGACGAGTTCGCGTACGCCAAGGAGAGAGGCAGCCCGCTTCCGGTCACGGCGGAAAAGCCGTTCAGCATCGACCAGAATCTCTGGCACACGTCGTTCGAGGGCGGGGTCCTGGAGGATCCGTCGGCGGTGCCCCCCGAGGGAATCTACCAGATGACGGCCGATCCCACCGCGGCGCCGGACGAGCCGCAGGACGTCGAGATTGCCTTCGAGGCGGGGCTCCCCACGGCGGTGGACGGCGTGCTGATGAGCCCGGCCCGTCTGATCGCGGCGCTGAACGAGATCGCCGGAGCGCACGGCGTCGGGCGGGTGGACATCGTCGAGAGCCGCCTCGTCGGCATGAAGAGTCGCGGCCTGTACGAGACGCCGGCCGGCACGCTGCTGCGGGCGGCGCTGCAGGATCTGGAGGCGCTCACCCTCGACCACGCCATCGCCGCGTTCAAGGAGCAGCTCTCGGCACGCTACGGCGAGCTCGTCTACCAGGGCCTCTGGTTCACCCCACTCCGCGAGGCGTTCGACGCCTTCCTGCGGACCTCCCACGAGACGGTCACGGGCTCGGTCTCCGTGCGCCTCTACAAGGGGTCCTGCATGCCCGTGGCACGGCGATCGCCGTACTCGCTCTACCGCGAGGATCTCGCCACGTTCGGCGAGGACGCCGTCTACGACCAGAAGGACGCAGGCGGATTCATTCGGCTGTGGGGCCTGCCGTCCGAGGTGCGCGCGCGGCTCCTCGCCGAAGGCTCCGCTCTGGCCACGGACGAGGCAGAGCCCTCCGAGGCAGAGCTCTCCAAGACCAGCGGCGCGGGGATCCGCCCGGCCGCTCTGGCGGGCTGAGGGAGTCGCGCCGCATGAGCGACCACCATCGATCCGAGGGGACGGCGCTGTGGGGAGGGCGCTTCGCCTCCCCTCTCGATCCGGCTATCCTCGAGTTCACGGGATCGCTCCACTTCGACTGCCGCCTCGTGCGCCACGACATCGTGGCGGGGCTGGCCCACGCCCGCATGCTGCTGGAGACGGGAATCCTCGATCGCGAGGAGGCCGAGACGATCCTGCACGGGCTGGCCGGCATGCTCGCTGAGATCGAGAGCGGCTCGCTGCGGGTAGACGGGCCCGACGAGGACGTCCACACCTGGATCGAGCGCACGCTGACGGAGCGCATCGGACCGGCCGCGGGCAGGCTCCACACGGCCCGCAGCCGAAACGACCAGGTGGGCGCGGCGCTCCGTCTGTACGTCCGAGAGAGCGTGTTGGCCGCCTCTTCTTCGCTGCTCGCGCTGCTCGAAACATGGCTCTCGCAGTCATCGGAGCACCTGACCACCTGGATGCCGGGCTACACGCACCTCCAGCGGGCTCAGCCCGTGAGCCTGGCGCACCATCTGCTCGCCCACTTCTGGGCTCTCGAGGCGGATGGGGAGCGACTGCGCGCCGCTCATGGGCGCGCCGGCGTTTCGCCCCTCGGCGCCGGGGCGCTCGCGGGCACGCGCCACCCGATCGATCCGCAACGCACGGCGGCGCTGCTCGGCTTCCCGAAGGTGTATCCGAACACGCTCCTCGCCGTGGCCGACCGGGACTACGTGGCGGAGACCGCCTTCGTCTGCGCGCTCCTGGTCCTGCACCTCAGCCGCTGGGCGGAGGAGGTGGTGCTCTGGACATCGCGTGAGTTCGGCTTCGCGCGCCTCTCGGACTCCGTCGCGCAGGGCAGCAGCCTGATGCCCCAGAAGAGGAACCCGGAGGCGGCCGAGCTGATCCGCGGCAAGAGCGGGCGAACGATCGGCGACCTCACCGCGCTGCTCGCGATGCTGAAGGGGCTTCCGTTCGCCTACAACAGCGATCTTCAGGAGGACAAGGAGCCGCTGTTCGACGCACTGGACACGGCCACCGGCTGTCTCGAGGCCACGCGGCGAATGGCTGCCGGACTCACGTTCGATGCCGGGCGGCTGCGCTCCGCGTTGGACGCCGGCTTCGTCACCGCCACCGACCTCGCCGACCTGCTAACGGAGCGCGGGACACCGTTCCGTGAAGCCCACGAGATGGCGGGGCTGGCGGTCCGGCAAGCCGAGGAGGACGGGCTGGAGCTGTGGGAGATGAGCCCCGGCGACCTGGCCGCCATCAGCCCGAAGATCGACGCCGAGATGGCGGAGGCCCTCCGGCCGGAGCGCGCCGGCGCCGCAAGGCGCTCGTACGGAGCGCCTTCGCCGGAGCGCGTGAGGGAGCAGCAGGAGGAGGCGAAGGCGGCGGTCGGCCGGCTCGCCGAATGGATCGCCGCACAGGGGCCGCCGCCGATCTACTCGGCGTATCTGGAACGTCGTCTGGTGGCGACGGAGATCACGAGCGCGCAATGAGCCCGCCTGAACGCACGGTGACCGCCGGGAGCGCGCAATGAGCCCTCGCGAGCGTGAGCGAGCGATCCTGAAGCTTCTGGCCGAGAAGAGCATCCACACGCAGGCCGAGCTCGCGAGCGAGCTCCAGGCGCTCGGCTACGGCGTTACCCAGGCGACCGTGTCCCGGGATATCCGGCGGCTCGGGATCGTCAAGGCTCCCTCGCCCGGCGGCGCTCCCCGCTACCTTCTGCCCGAGCTGGCCACCGGTGCCTGGGACGTCGAAAGAGCGCGCGAGCATCTCCAGGCGATCCTTCGCGAATCCGTCCTGGAGGTGGCCTCGGGCGACGCTCTGCTCGCCGTCCGGACGCCTCCCGGCCATGCCAACGCCGTCGCGTTGACAATCGACGAGGCCCGCCTGCCGGAGGTCGTCGCCACCCTGGCGGGCGACGACACGATCCTGGTCCTCGCACGAAGGACCGGCGACCGGCCAAGGCTTCGCCGGCTGTTCGAGGGATACCTGTAGCGGCGCTCCATGACCCCGAGCCGGGTCAGGATCGCGCGCCGGTGCGCTCTACCGCTGGGGCTCGACGATCACCTTGAGGGAGTCCCCTCCCTCGATCACCAGACCGAACCCCACGCCCGTCTCGGCCAAGCCGAGGCGGTGTGTGACCATGGACGCCACGTCCAGGCGGCCCGCGGCGATGAGGTCGAGCGCAAGCCGCATGTCGGCCGGCGGCCCGGCGTAGGAGTGGACGATGTTCGTCCCGTTCTCCCAGATGTCGAGGAGCGGAAAATCGTAGGTGATGCCGGGGTCGGCCGGCGCGTAGAGGACGACCGTCCCGCCGCGGTCCACGCTCCGGAACGCCTGGTCGATCGCGGGGAGCGCGCCGGTGCACACGATGACGACGTCCGCCAGACGGCCGGCGTTGCCCTCCCGGACCCCGGCGGGCACGTCCGCGTCCGCTCGCACCGCGTGATCGGCGCCGTACCGCCGCGCGCTCTCAAGGCGATGATCGCTGATGTCCGTCGCCACGATGGGGCCCGCGCCCAGCGCCCGGACCAGCTGGATGTGGAGGATCCCCGAGATTCCGCTCCCCAGCACCGCCACGCTCCGGCCCGGCGCGATGCCGGCGAGGCGCTGGGCCCGGACGACGCAGGCGAGGGGCTCGACGAAGGACCCCTCCTCGTAGCTCACGTGATCGGGGAGATGGAAGGTCCCGCGCTCGACGTTGATCGCGGGAAGGAGCACGTACTCGGAGAAGCCGCCCGGATCGAAGCGCGTCGTGCGCAGGGTGTCGCAGACGCTGTGCCGGTCGGTCAGGCAGTAGCGGCAGGCGTTGCACGGGACGTGATGCGTCGTAACGACGCGGTCACCGGCCGCGAACCGCGTGACACCCTCTCCCACCTCCTCCACGACCCCCGCCACCTCATGGCCGAGGACGATCGGGGCCCTAGGGAGACGGTACCACTCCATCACATCGGAACCGCAGACCCCGCTCGCCTCGATCCGAACGAGCAGCTCGCCGGGTCCGGCTTTCGGCCGTGGCCGCTCCTCGAGGCGTACGTCCCGGTTGTCGTAGTAGACCGCGACCCGCATGCCGTGGCCCCCGCCCTCGCTACCCGCCCCTGCCCTCTCGATGCTAGGCCGGCTGGGGCTCGAGGACGGGCGTGCCCGCCTTCTCTTCCTCGTAGATCGTGAACGCCTCCTCGAGACCGGCGTCCTTCTGCACGATGGCGCGCACGGCCTTGATCATCCCGACCGGAGAGTCGGACTGGAAGATGTTGCGCCCCATGTCCACGCCGCTGGCCCCCGCCTGGATCGCGTCGTAGGCCATCTGGAGGGCGTCTCTCTCGGGCCGCTTCTTCCCGCCCGCGATGACGATCGGCACGGGCGTGTTCCGCACGATCTCCTCGAAACCGTCGCAGAAGTAGGTCTTCACCATGTGGGCCCCGAGCTCGGCCGCGATCCGACACGCCAGCCCGAGGTACCGTGCCTCGCGCACCATGTCCTTACCTACGGCGGTGACGGCCAGCACCGGGATGCCGTACTGGTGCCCCGCGTCGACCAGCTTGGCCAGGTTGAGAAGCGTCGCCCGCTCCCCGTCGGCCCCGATGAAGACCGAGAGCGTGATGGCCGACGCGTTCAGCCGAATCGCGTCCTCGACGGCCACCGTGAGGCCCTCCTCCGACAGCTCCTTCAGAATGCTCGTTCCGCCGGACATGCGGAGCACAATCGGGATCTTGGTGCCGGGCGGGATGCACGACCGGAGCACACCGCGCGTGAGCATCAGCGAATCGGCATGCGGGATCAGGTCCTTCACGGTCTCGTACGGCTCCTCCAGCCCGCTCGTGGGGCCGAGGAAGTAGCCGTGATCGATCGCGAGCATCAGGGTCCGGCCGGTCTCCGGCTGGAGGATCCGGTTCAGACGATTCTTCATTCCCCAGTCCATGACGTCACTCCTTCCGCGTTACGGGCGCCGGACCCACCCCACCTGCGGCGGGTGCCCGGCAGATCCAAGGCGGCGCGAGTCAGCTACGACTCCCGCTAGGCGGCGTACTCGCCCTTCCGCGCCGCCGCCGTCATCCGGGCGCGCTCGTAGAAGGCCTCCCGGGCCACCCCGAGGCTCCCCTCATCGCCGCCCCACACCTTGAGCGGCGTGGCCTGGAGGCCACGCCCATACGAGAAGGTGAGCTCCCACGGCCCACTGTCATCCAGCCGGTTCAGCGCGTCAAGGTTCTCGGTGGCCTCCCGGTCGTCTTGCCCGCCCGAGAGAAACGCGATCCCCGGCACCGCTGCCGGTACCGCGCGCTTGAAGCACCTGACCGTCGCCGCGGCCACCTCCGCGGGCGCGGCGCGGTTCGGAGCGTCCT
>DAOVWI010000033.1 GCA_030636765.1 Gemmatimonadales bacterium | reverse complement strand
GCCTTCTGCCTGCTCTTCTCTTCTCCCTCGCGGTCACGCCGGCCAGTCTGCAGGCGCAGCGGACGGCCAAGCCGGTCCTCCACGCGAAGCACTGGGTGGCGATCACCGGTAAACCGCTCGCCGCCACCGCGGGTGCCATGATCTTCCAGCAGGGCGGCAACGCCGTGGACGCCGCCTGCGCGATGCTGGCAGCGACGGCGACGATGTGGGACGTGCTCGGTTGGGGCGGAGAGACGCAGGCCCTCATCTACGACCCGCATGCGGGAAAGGTGATCGGAATCAACGCTCTCGGTGTCGCTCCCACCGGGGCGACGGTCGAGTTCTACAGGGAGATCGGACTCGATTACCCGCCCGATCTGGACCCGCTCTCGGCGGTCACTCCTGGCACACCGGGAGGCCTGCTGGTGATGCTGGCCGAGTACGGCCGTCTCGGCCTGGCTGAGGTGCTCGGCCCGGCGATCCAGATGGCGGACGGGTATCCGATCGAGGCGGATGCCGTGCGGAGGATCACGCGGGACCGTGAGCGGATCGATGGTTGGCCGTACTCGCGCGCCGTGTACCTGCAAAGCGACGGCGAGCCGCCCGAGGTGGGTCAGCTGTTCAGGCAGCCCGACCTCGCCGCCACGCTGCGCAAGCTCGTGGCAGTCGAGCGGGAGGCGCTGGCCGCCGGCAAGAGCCGGGTGGAGGCGATCTACGCGGCGTACGAACGCTTCTACCGGGGAGACATCGCCGAGGAGTTCGTCCGCGGCGCGCGGGAGCAGGGCGCCCTCATCACGCTGGAGGACCTGGACGGGTGGCAGGTCTACATCGAGGAGCCCGTCAAGACGGAGTACAAGGGGATCGAGGTCTACAAGCTCACGAGCTGGGTGCAGGGACCGGTGATGCTCCAGGCTCTCAACATCCTCGAGAACCTCGACCTCGAGTCGATGGGGTACAACTCGGCCCGCTACATCCACGCTCTCTACCAGACCATGAACCTGGCCTTCGCCGACCGCGACTTCTACTACGGGGACCCCTACTTTCCGCCCGATGAGCCGATCGAAGGGTTGCTCTCCAAGGAGTACGCGAAGGAGCGGGCGAGGCAGATCGACTGGGAGCGGAACGACCCGCAGGTCGGTCCGGGCGATCCGTACCCCTACCAGGGGGAGACGAACCCCTTCCTCCACCACCTGGAGCGGTGGCGAACCGATCCGCCGGTGGAGATGAAGACATCGCGGGCCGGCAGTCCGAGAAGCCGCGAGCTTGCCCTGCGAGAACTGGAAGAGGCCTTTTTGCTCGGCACGACCTCCATCCAGGCGGCGGATGAGGAGGGCTGGGTGGTTTCGGTCACCCCCAGCGGCGCCTGGATTCCGGCTGTGATCGCCGGCAGCACGGGGGTCGGGATCAGTCAGCGGGCGCAGAGCTTCGTGCTGGATGCGGCCGAGAACCCGTACAACGTGATCGAGCCCGGAAAGCGGCCGAGGGTCACGCTCACTCCGGGCATGGCGCTCAAGGACGGGGAGCCGTACCTGTCGTTCGCCGTTCAGGGCGGCGACATGCAGGACCAGAACCTCCTTCAGTTCTTCCTCAACGTCGTAGAGTGGGGCATGAACGTGCAGGAGGCCGCCGAGGCGCCGAACGTCAACAGCTTCCAGCTGAGGAACTCCTTCCGGGATCACGCATCGGAGCCGGGTCGATTGCTCCTCCAGGAGGACGTTCCGCCGTGGGTGCGGGCCGAGCTGCTGGATAGGGGGTATGAGCTGACGTTCGGAGAGCGCACCTCGGGTCCGATCAACGCGATATACTTCGATCGCGAGCATGGCACGATGTGGGGTGGCTCGAGCCACCACGGCGACGACTACGGGATAGCCTGGTAAGAGGGCTCAGGAGCACCGGATCATCATGGTAGAGACTCCCTCGACGATGCTGCCGCTGGGCACAGCGCTGCCCGATTTCTCGCTCGTCGACGCGGCGAGCGGGAGCAGCGTATCAGCGGACGATCTGGCGGATCGAAGCGCCCTTCTCGTCATGTTCATCTGCAACCACTGCCCGTTCGTGAAACACGTCGTGGGCGAGCTCGGGCGGCTGGGCGAGGATTACCTGCCCCGCGGCGTCGGGGTCGTGGCGATCAACTCGAACGACGTGGACGCCTATCCGCAGGACGGACCGGAGCACATGAAGCGGTTGGTGGAGCAGGAGGGTTGGGAGTTTCCCTTCCTCCTCGACGAGACGCAGGAGGTCGCGAAGAGGTTCGGGGCGGCGTGCACTCCCGACTTCTTCCTCTTCGATGCAGACCGCCGTTTGGCCTACCGGGGTCAGCTGGACGACAGCCGGCCGGGAAGCGACACACCGGTAACGGGTCGAGATCTCCGCGCGGCGCTCGAGGCCGTGCTGGCCGGGCAGCCCGTGCCCGAGGACCAGAAGCCCAGCATCGGGTGCAACATCAAGTGGCGGTCCGGCAGCTAGCCGAGGCCGAGCGCCCGGGCCGCGATCATCAGCCCCAGCCCTACGCCGATCATCAAGACCTGTATGACGGACTGACGGGGCTCGCGAGTCCGATGCAGCTCCGGTATGAGGTCGGCGGCGGCGATGTAGATGAAGCTGGCCGCGGTGATCGTGATCAGCGGCCCCTGTAGTCCTTCCGCCCGCGATCCGATCCACAGCGTCAGCACGGCCCCGAGGATCGACGTCGTCGCGGAGAGGAAATTCAGGAGCACCGCCCTCCGCACGGAGAGCCCCCCGTGCACGAGAACCCCGAAATCGCCGATCTCCTGAGGCACCTCGTGAAGCACGACCGCCAGCGTGGTCACCAGGCCGACACCCGGGTCCACGAGATAGGCGGCGGCGATCACCATGCCGTCCAGGAAGTTGTGCACCCCGTCTCCCACGAGGATCACGGCGACGACAGGTTGAGCTGCGCGCGTTCCCTCATCCGCCCCTACGCCCGCGTCGGCTCCCTCTTCCGCGTGCGCGGTCCCGTGGTGGTGGAACCAGAGGAACTTCTCCAGGAGGAAGAAACCGAAGAACCCGGTGAGCAGGTAAAGGGAGAACGGCATGCCGGTACCGAGACGCTCCACGGCTTGGGGCAGCAGGTGGAGCACGGCCCCGCCGAGCAGGCTGCCGGCCGCGAGGCTGACGAGGTACAGCTGGATCCGGCGCAGCCGGCTGGGATCCTGCGAGAGGGCGAAGAGCCCGACCAGCGAGACAAGGCTCACGAGCAGCACGCTCAGCAGCGTGTATGCCCACAGATGCGGCGTGTTAGCCATCGTACGGCGTTTGCGTTCGCAGGCGGCGTACGACAAACGCGAGGCCCAGGGTCGCCGCGAAGGAACAAACGACCACGGGACCCGTCGGAAGATCGGTCACGAACGACAGCCACAGGCCGCCGACGGCCGCCGCGCCGCCGCTCACCCAGGCGATCGCCAGCAGCGGTCCCGGGCGATTCGTGAAGAGGAACGCGATCACGGCCGGGATCACCAGGAAGCTGAACACCAGCAGCACGCCCGCGACGGCCACCGAGAGCGTGACGACGACACCGAACAGCGCGTAGAACAGAAAGTCCCACGCCCGGACCGACCAGCCTGCCGCACGCGCCATGTCGGGAGAGAGCGAGATCCCCAGAAAACGACGCCGCAGCAGCCAGTGGCAGAGCCCGATGGCGGCGTAGACGACGGAGATCCTCCCGATCTGTGGCCAGGTCACCCAGAGGAGCGTGCCGGTGAGCAGTTCCTCGACGTGTTCGGCTCCGCGTGGCGCCTGCGCGGCGAGCAGGATGGTGCCCGCCGAAGCCACGACGAAGACGATGCCGATGATCGCCTCCTGGGTGATGTACCGGTGGCTCATCCGGGTCACGCTGAACAGCGCCGCAGCCAGAAGCGTCGCGCCGAGGCCGGTCAGATAGGCCGCCAGATCGGAGGACACGCCGGCCACGCTCGCGGCCGCCCACCCCAAGGCCGCGACCTGAGCCAGAGCCAGGTCCACGAAGATCACCCCCCGGGCGATGACGTGGATCCCCAGGTACGCGTGCAGACCCACGAGAATGAGCGAGGCCACCAGGGCCGGAAGCATGATCTCCAGCATCGCCTACTCTCCCGCCGCGCCGCTCGTGAAGGCTCCCGCCAGCTCTTCCACCCAGAGATCGATCAGGGCGAAGTAGTCATCGACTCCGGGCGCGCCCCCCACGTGCTCCGGCACGATGACCGGCTCGGCACCGGTGCGCTTGGCGACGCTCTCGATCTGTTTGTGGCTGAAGTAGTTGGCGGCGAAGAGCGCCGGTATCCGGTTCTCCTCCATGAAGTCGAGGACGCGCCGCACGTGGCCCGGTGAGGGCGGGATGCCGACCTTCGGCTCGACGTACATGGCGCAGGCGATCCGGAAGCGTGCCGAGAAGTACACCCAGTTCTTGTGGTAGCACACCATCTGGCCGTCTCGGAAGGGCGCTCCCTGGCTCAGCCAGCCGCCCAGCAAGTCCGTGAGCGGCTTTCCCTGGAGTCGCTGCTCCTCCAGGAACTCCCAGAGCCGGTGTACGCGGGCGAGGTCGAAGAGGGTCTCCGCGCCGAAGATGTCCACGAGCTGATCACCGAAGGTCCGGCGCATCACGCGCTCCGAGAACGCCCGCTCGTTCTCCTCGTACAGCTCCGACCGGCTCGGGTCGACGCGGCGCAGGCCGGCCAGGATGTTCCGCCCGATGATGATTCCGTTCACCGGGTCGGTGTGGATGTGCGGATTGCCGAACACGTGAACGTCGCCGGCCGCCCGCGAGACGGTCGTCGGCACATCGAGCAGGTCGATGCCGGCGTAGGCCGCCACATGTCCGGGAGCGCCGTTTCTCACCTTCGCGTTGCCGGCGCGGTCGAGGAGCGTCGGAACCCAGAGCTCCAGGTCAAGGCCGGTGGCCACGAACAGATCCGCACTCTTGATGAGCGCCGCGAAGCTCGGGCGCGGATTGACGAAATGAGGATCCACGTCGCCCCTGGCGATCGAGGCGACCTCCGCCAGGTCACCCGTGATCTCGCGGGCGATCGCCGCGTACGTCGGGAGGGTCGTGACCACGCGGAGCCTCTCCTGCGCCGGGGCCCGCGGCGCCACAGGGCCGGCCGCGGCCAGCACGACCAGAAGGGCCGAGCCAAGCCGCCGTGCCGCGGAGGATCGCCACCATGGCGCATCCACTCGCCGCCGCCGGGCGGCGATCCGCTTCTCATGATTCATGACGGTGAGCCCTGTCTCCATGCTGCAATCCGGCCTGAGGTTACGGGATCCACAACTCGGGAGCCACACCATCAGTATGACTCGTGCCTGTGCGGACCCACGGACCACACGGTCTGGAAGAGCAGCGTGAAGTCCGTCGGGGCCCCCTCGTTCTTCACGATGTTGCCCTGGAGGCGGAGCCGGAGCCACTCGCTCTGCCACCACGTCACGCTCGGAACGAGCTGGAACACCTTCGGCCTCGGGTCGAACCGCTTTACGTAGTCCGCTCGCACTCCCGCCTCCCATCTTCGGGTGAACTTGTAGAGTGCCTGAGCGTATCCGCCTGTCCCGTCCAGATCCTCGCCTCCGAAGCCCTGATGTGCCCAGTACCACTCTCCCTTCAGAATGAGATCGCGGTACAGGGCGGCGCCCGGCGGCGTCCAGTGGTAGGAGAGGTCCACGGAGTAGAGCCGCGACGTGAGATTCTCCTCGTCGTTCCGTCCCCACACGCCATCGGCCCCGATCTGAATGTATGAGCTGGGTCCAAGGTCGAAGAAGCTCTGGACACGTCCCAGGTAGCTAGGATCGTTGCCGTCGGCGAAGAGGACGTCGTTGGTGCCCGAGGTGATCTCGAACCATGCCGAGTGCGTGGCCGGCCCGGTCTGAAAGATCGGGAGCGCGAGCGAGGCGCCCGCTTGAATCAGCCCGTCCTCGCCCACGAACTCGACCGTGGCGAGGGGGCGGTCCACCTCCAGCAAGGCGTGCGTGTGCCAGCGGTTGTAGAGGCCGAGCTCTTGCCGAAACTGTCCCAGCTTGACGCTCATGCCGGCCGGGAGGGCCACCCAGTCCACGTATCCCTCCTCGATCTCGAACTGGCCGCCGCCCTCCTGCTCTTCCTCCGGCGTGAGTCCGGCGATCGGCACCTCGTCCTCGCGGGTGAAGAAGATCTTGGTTCGGGCGAACGGATCTATCACGGCCTGGAACGAGAACTCGAACTCCCTCGGTATGGCGGAGACGTTGCCGTCCCCTTCGCCCGGAGCGGTGGCCGCTCCGACGAAATCGCCCGTGACGCTGATCTCCGGGTTGAGAAGCTGGAGGCCGCTGGTTCGGCTCTTCGCGGCCCCTCCGGACTCCTCGGCCGGCGCCCCCTCCTCCTCGACCGCCTGCCGGGCCGCCGCCCGGAGCGCCTCGAGCTCGGTCTGCGGGGCAGCCTTGAGATCGTCCTGAACCGGCAGCGGCGCGATCCCGGCTGCGGCGACCGCGGCCTTCAGGCTTCCAAGCTCGGAGGCCAGGCTGTCGATCCGGGCTTCCAGGAGGGAGATCCTGGTGAGGATCGTATCCTGTGGCGCGACCTGTGGCCCCTCCTCTACCTGCTGCGCGAGGGCGGATGGAGCCGCCAGCATGGACGCCAGGAGGAGCCCGATGCCACCGGTGATTCGGCCAAATTTGTCGAGATCCACGTCTCCACCTCATCGGCTGCTGATTGGCTGGCAACCCGCCTCGGCGGGATCTGCGGCCCGCGACGAAACGGTGGACCGCCCCTGCCTGGCAGCTGACGCCGGATTGCAGGGGCTGTCCCAGAAACGGTTTCAGCCGATGGAAGGGGGGGCGCGGGGAAGGGCAGAGCCGTGTCGCTCCGTGGCTCGAGACGGCAGGTTCCGGGAGATGCCCGGGCTTACGCTCTCCAGGCCGGCGGAAGGCAGGAGCGGCGGCGGGACGTGCGTCGCGTGCGAGCGAGCGAACTGCTCACACGCCGCGTGATCGTGGCTGTAGCCGCAGCGTCCCGGCTCGTGAGCTGCCTCGATCGACGCTCTCCCGTCGGGCTCCAGAGCGTCCACGAGGGGCAGCGCGAGGGCAACGCCGAGCGTGGTCAGGCTCAGAGAGCCCGCCAGAAGGCGGCGGAGTCGCCGCGGCGTCAGGGTCATCGTAAGCAATCTACTGGGGGTCGGCGTCGGGCACGAGAAATTGACCTCGGGCCAACGCCTTGGTTATCTTGGGGTGTTGGTTGGTGTGAGGCTCGTTTTTGAGCCGACAACAAAAACGAGTCACTCGGCTCTTCCGACGGACGTCATGCCCGGTAGGGGAAGGCGGAGAACCGGGAGGTCGGGCTCAAGCCTTGCTAAAGGGCTTCAAAAAACCCTTGCACTGGCCTTTCAAGGGCGGCGAAAGCCGCCCTTTTTTTCTCGGACGGAGAGAATGCCGAAGGTACGAGTCACGCGGCGGCTACACTTCGCCGCCGCCCACCGCCTCTGCAACGCCGCCTTCGACGATGCGCAGAACCGCGCCGTCTTCGGAGCGTGCAGCAACCCGAACGGTCACGGGCACAACTACCAGCTCGAGGTGACCGTGGAGGGAGAGGTGGATCCGACGACCGGCTTCGTGCTCGACGTCAAGCGGTTGAGGGACCTGGTGAGCGATCTGGTCATCCAGGACCTGGACCACGCCAACCTGAACGTGGATGTGGGTTGGCTGGACGGCGTGAACCCGACGGCCGAGAACGTGGCGGTTCGAATCTGGCACCGGATCGATGGCCACCTGGAAGGAGCCCGCCTGGTGTCGGTGAGGCTCTGGGAGACGGAGCGCAATCTCGTGGAATACCGCGGTGAGTGAGGAGCGATTGAAGGCGGCCCCGCCGGGCGCTGACGACCCGGCCCGGCGCACGGCGCTCTCGGAGGCGAGCCTCGAGGAGCTCATTGCCGAGCAGCTCCTGCGGCTGGGTGAGGACCCCTCACGCCCCGGCCTGCGGCGCACGCCCGTGCGAGTCGCGGACTCGCTCCGCTGGATGCTGCGGGGCTACACCATGGATTCGGCAGAGGCGTTGGGGGACGGGGTCTTCGAGGAAGAGCACGACAGCATGGTGCTGGTGAAGGACATCGAGATCTACTCCCTCTGCGAGCACCACATGCTGCCCTTCTTCGGGAAGGTCCACATCGCCTACATCCCGGACGGGAAGATCATCGGGCTGAGCAAGGTCCCGCGCCTGGTGGAGATCTTCGCCCGGCGGCTGCAGGTGCAGGAAAGGCTCACCGAGCAGATCGCCGGCGCACTCGAGCAGGCCGTGGCGCCTCGCGGTGTGGGAGTGGTCATGGAGGCGTACCACCTCTGCATGATGATGCGTGGGGTGGAGAAGCAGAACAGCAAGACGATCACCAGCGCCGTCCGCGGCCTTTTTCGCAGCGATCCACGAACCCGTGAGGAGTTCTTGAGGCTCGCGCTCTCGCCCCAGTTCATCTCCTGAGCTTGGCCGGCCGGAGCGCGCTGGTAACGGGTGCCAGCCGGGGGATCGGGCTGGAGATCGCGCGGGCGCTTCGCTCGGAGGACGTCCGGCTCCTCCTGACCGCGAGGGACACGCCTCGGCTGGCGAGCGCGGCGGCCGAGACCGGCGGGGTCGCCGTCCCGGCCGATCTCGAGCGGCCCGAAGAGGCGCAGCGTTTAGCCGACACGGTGCTCGGAGAGCTTGGCGGAGCGCCGGATATCGTCGTCAACAACGCAGGCGTCTTCTCGCTGGCGCGTGTCCACGAGACGGAGCCCGCGGAGCTGGAGAGACAGCTGCGCGTGAACCTGCTGGCGCCCTTCGTCCTCGTCCGCGCCTTCCTGCCTTCCATGCTGGCCAGGGGCGACGGTCATCTGGTTCACATCGGCTCGTCTGCCGGCAGCCGGCCGTACCCGGAGAGCGGGGCGTACTGCATCACGAAGTACGGGCTCAGGGGTCTGCACGAGGTTCTTGAGCTGGAGCTCGCAGGGACGGGGGTCCGAACGACCCTGATCGAGACGGGATCGGTCGACACCGGGATCTGGGATCCGCTCCAGGAGCGCCTCGGTGTGGATCTTCCGAGGCGTGAGCACATGCTGTCCTCCGGGTTGGTAGCGGACGCCGTGATCCGGGCTCTTCGCTCCCGGCACGTGGGCGTGATCACCGACGTGGGCGCGATCACCGACGTGTCCGCGCCCACAACGACCTAGAAAGCCCTCGCCGGCAGGCCATCGGCCCCGATTGTTCATCGAGCTCACGGAGATTCTGGTCTGCCCCGCCTGTCGGATGGAGGGTGCCGACGAGTACGCGCAGGGCCTGGTGGCGGTGGTCCGGAGTCGGAGCGAGCGACGGGTGGTCGAGGGCTGGCTGGGGTGTCCTCAGTGCGAGGCTCGGTATCCGATCCGCGGCGGCGTCGTGCACTTCTCGGACGAGGAGCCGGAAGCCGCGCCCTCCGCGATCGAAACGGAGCGTGCGCTTCAGGCCGCCGCTCTGCTGGGAGCGCACGAGGCAGCCGGGTACCTGGTGCTCGGATGCGGCCTCGATGCGATCGCCGAGCCGCTGTCCCGGCTCGCGCCCGGTTGCGAGGTGGTCGCGGTGGGTTGCCTGGGCGTGGTCCCCGCACCGGGCGAGACGAGTCGGAGGGTCAGCCGGCTGCAGGGCACCGTCGAGGAGGGGCTCCCATTTCGCTCCGGAAGCATCTCGGGAATCGCTCTGCGCGAGCCCGACCGCAGCGTGCTGATGGAGGCCCTCCGCGTGCTCCGGCCGGCTGGCCGCCTGGTGGTGTTCGGGCCCGAGCGCCTCCCGCCGGCCGGCGACTCTCGGTCCGGTCTGGCGGCGGTTGAGGGAATCGAGGGATTGGAGGTCGTGGCGAAGGAGGAGCACGTCCTGGTAGCCGTCCGCACGTGATGTGGTGGGCCGTGATCGAAGGTCCATCTCCGCTGCTGTAACGTGCGCCATGCATTACGATTACTAGTATCATTATCTGTTGCACCCGGGTAATCCTCCTGCCATAGTTGACGGAAAGTATCTGTCAAAGGAGGAACCGTTGACCACCACACTCGATCACCGAGAGCTGTACCGGCTTCCCTGGAGCCTTCCCGACAACTCGATTTCCTGGCTCGAGCCGACGGCCGCCTGCAATCTGGCCTGTCTCGGCTGCTATCGGACCAACGACCCGAAGGCGCACAAGTCGCTCGAGGAGATCGAGCACGAGCTGGACGTATTCACTCGGCTCCGCACCTGCGACGGGATCTCCATCGCCGGAGGGGACCCTCTCACCCATCCCGGGATCGTGGACATCGTCGAGATGGTCGCGAAGCGGGGGATCAAGCCGATCCTGAACACCAACGGGCTGGCGCTGGACCGCGATCTTCTCGTGGAGCTGAAGCGCGCCGGCCTGCACGGGCTCACCCTTCACATCGACAGCAAGCAGAGACGGCCTCACTGGCGAGACAAGACGGAGATCGAGCACAACGAGCTCCGTCTCGACTACGCGCAGATGATCGCCGACGTGGGAGATCTGTCGTGCTCGTTCAACGCCACGGTGTACGGCGACACTCTTCAGTACGTGCCCGACGTCGTCGCGTGGGGTCAGGAGCACATCGACATCGTGCACGTCCTGGTGTTCATCGCCTTCCGGGCCGGCCTGGTGGGAGGAGATTTCGACTATTACGTGCGCGGTGAAAAGATCGACTTCAGCCCGCTGCCGTACGCCGCCGACGATGCCGGCAGGATCGACATCAAGTCGACCGACATCGTGGAGGCGATCCGCGGCCGCTTCCCCGACTTCACGCCCTGTGCGTACCTGAACGGAACGCAGCGGCCGGACTCGTTCAAGTGGCTGCTCACCGGGCGTCTGGGCACCAAGGACCGGATCTACGGATACGTCGGCCACAAGTTCATGGAGCTGGCGCAGACCACCCACCACCTCCGGCACGGGTGCTACCTGGCCTACAGCACGCCCAAAGTGCACCGCCGCGGGCGTTCGATGATGCTCCTGGCGCCGCTCGACCACGGCATAGCGGGGGCCGCCGCGGCCTACCTGAAGGCGCTGGCCCTGAACCCGCTCCGGGCCTTCGGGCGGGCACACCTCCAGTCGGTGATGATCATCCAGCCGGCCGACGTCCTGCCGGACGGACGGACCGACATGTGCGCTGGCTGTCCAGACATGACCTTGTGGAACGATGAGCTCGCCTGGTCCTGTCGGCTGGAAGAGCCCACGCACTATGGTCAGTTCGTGGAGATCGTCCCGAAGTCGGCCGCGCCGGTCCAGTAGCGCGCCGGTCCGGGCAGACGCTCGGTCCAGTAGCGCACCGGTCCGACCAACCGCCGGTCCGGCAAATAGACGCTGCGCGGGCGGGCAGCTAGCTTGCGCCCGGCGGCGGCCGCATTGGCCTGCCCAGGCCCTACTCAGCGTCACCGCCACAACCGAAGGCCAGCGCGGGGCGCCGGCATCTTGAAAAATGCGGATCGCATGAGAACAGCCCTGGTCCTCGACAGGTACGCCGCCATGCTCGCCGAGCTACCGGGAGATTGAGTTCGCCGGCTCCCAAGCCTGAGCTCGCCGTCGTCGCCGCTTCGAGCGCCTTTGCCGCCGTCTGGCCCGAGCTCGCCGAGCGCCTCGGCCTGGAGCTCCGAATCCTGGACGAGCCGGCGCCGGTGCGTGAAACCAGGAACGTCGCGGTGATCCTCGCGTGCGGCGGCGAGGAGTCCCGGGCCGTGGATCTGCTACACCGCTCCCATCGTGCCGGAATCGAGAGCCCGATCCTGGTTGGAGCGGAGGCGGATCACCGCCTCGCCGTCGAGCTGATGCGCCGGGGTGCTGCGGCCTATTATGCGCTCCCGGGTGATGAGGTGCGGCTCGAGGACGACCTGAGGGAGCGCGTCACCCGGCTGGACCTGCCTTCTCGCGCCCGGAGCCGCCCAGAATTCGAGCGCTCCACCTACGACTTCAGCGCGATCGTCGGAGAGGACCCCGGCCTGAAGGCGGCCCTCGACCGGGCCGCCAAGGTGATTTCGGGCGGGCGGGCGACCGTCCTGATCCTGGGCGAGACCGGAACGGGAAAGGAGCTGCTGGCGCAGGCACTCCACTACAACGGGCCGCGTGCGGGCGAACCGTTCGTCGCCGTCAACTGCTCCGCCATTCCGGGGACGATGCTCGAGTCGGAGCTGTTCGGTCATGAGAAGGGCGCGTTCACCGATGCACGGGCGGCGAAGCCCGGCCTCTTCGAGGTGGCCGATGGTGGGACCGTGTTTCTGGACGAGGTGGCGATCCTCGCGCCCGAGCTTCAGGGCAAGCTCCTCCGCTTCTTAGAGACGCGGGAGATCCGGCGCCTCGGCGGATTGCGCAGCAAGAAGGTGGATGTGCGCATTCTCGCCGCCGCGAACGTCGATCTGCGGGAGCTGGTCGAGTCGGGCGACTTCCGAGAGGATCTGTACTACCGCCTGGCCGTCATTCCGATAGAGCTTCCTCCGCTCCGGCACCGGGGCGGCGACGCGCTCCTTCTGGCCCGCCGGTTCCTATCGCAGCTGGCTGAGGATTATGCCCTCGACGTTCCCGAGCTGAGTCGCCAGGCGGTCAGGGCTCTCGAGCGGCACGCTTGGCCCGGAAACGTGCGTGAGCTGCGGAACGCGATCGAGCGTGGGCTGCTCCTGTCGGCGGGGGCTCCGATCCGTCCGGAGCACCTGGCCCTGGCGGAAACGTCGCCCGATCGCCGCGGACGACGTGAGTCGGGGACGCGCGCTCGCACCGGGGAGAGCCTCCCGTTCCCCACGAGCCTCGCCGAACTGGAGGGGGCTGCGGCTCGTGCCATGCTCGAACGTTGCGCCGGGAACAAGAGCGAGGCCGCGCGCCGACTCGGGATCACAAGGTCGCGACTCTACCGCCTCCTTCGGCGCGCCGATTGATCGGCTGCCGATCCGGCAGGGAGCTGCTGTAGCGCAACGAGACAGGTGCGCCACCACCGTACAGCCGTTTTGTAGGTAAGCCATTGTCATGACAGAGGATACATGAGGCATGGGCTTTGCAGCCTTTCGGGGTCGTTCGCCCGAGGTCTGCTTCGGACCGATGAGACCATCCGTAACGAGGAGTTACCACGAGATGCGATTGCCATTCCATAGATCGGAAGGAAGGGCGGGCCGGGCCCTCCGCAGGGCTTGGATCGTCCTGCTGCTCGGTTCGTCGCCCGGTCTGCTGTCCTGCGGCGGAGACTCGGGGCTAACGGATCCGCCCGATCCGAACCCGGATCCCGACCCGGTGCCCGAGGAGGAGCTGATCTTTCTCAAGGCCCGTGCGGACGCGCCACCCCTCCTCACCTCCGACACCAGCTTCGTCGCGACAAGGGGTGACGACATCAAGGTCGAGATCTTCTATGCGCCGGAGCAGGGCAGCGGCCAGCAGGTGGGCGACCGCTTCCTCGAGCTCGAGCTGGACGACGAGTCGCTTCTTCGCTATCCGGCAGGCCATCCGATGGCAGGTGCGACCTTTCAGGCCGGCGACACGATCACGATCACCATCCGGATCGACCGAGACGAGCTCATCGCAACACTGGAGCCCACGGGGCTGGAGTTCAATCCCGAAAGACCGGCCGAGCTCGAGCTTCGGTACACGAACGCGGATGACGACTTCGACGGGGACGGCGAGGAGGACCCCGAGCTCGAGGGCGAGATCGATCTCTGGCGACAGGAGAAGCTCGGAGATCCGTGGTTTCGCGTCGGCGAGATCAAGGACGCGGAGCTGAGAAGGATTAGGGCGCGCCTTACGTCTTTCTCCCGGTACGCCCTGGCGATCTAGGCGGACAACGAGATGAAGCTCCAAGAGCGTGCGGAGGCACGGGTCGCCGAGGGCGACTGGCCGGCGCTCCATGAGCTGCTCCGCCGGCAGCGGCGGGCCGTCCTGCTGGCAGATCCTTCCCTTGCCTACCGCTACGGCGAGGCCCTCTACCACACGGGGCGAATGGAGGAACTGGCCGGGTATGCCGCGGAGTACGAGGCTTCGGCCAGGCGGACGACGGACCCCGGCGGGACGATGCGGGCCCTCAACCTCGGGGGAATCGCCGCGTTCGAGCTCGGGGACATGCGCGCCGCCCGGGAGAAGTTCGACGTCCTGATGGAGCTGGCCGAAGCGGAGAGTGACGAGGACATGCTCGCGAGGGCGGCCAACAACCTCGGCGCGATCGCGAACCTCCGCGGCCGGCGACACGAGGCTCTCGCCTACTACTACCTTGCCCTTCCCCTCTACCAGCGGCTCGATCGGCCGAGAGGGCTGGCGCAGACGCACCACAATCTCGGCCTCTCCTTCAGGGATCTCGGAAACCTCGCGGAGTCGGTCGCTTCGTACAGCACGGCGATCGTCCTGGCCGAGAGCATCTCGTACCGGCCGCTGGTTGCCATGTCGACGGTCGGCCGGGCGGAGGTGGAGCTTCGCCGCGGCGACGTGGAGTTGGGCTGGGAGCTCGCGGATCGCGGCCTCGCGCTCGCGCGGGAGACGGCCGACCCGATCTCCGAGGCCGAGGCGCTTCGCGTTCGTGGGCTCGTTCTCGCCGAACAAGAGACGGAAGGAGGAGGGGCTTACGCGGATCTCGAGGCCGGATTGAGACTTGCCGTCGACACTCGCAACGCGTTGCTCGAGGCCGAGATCGAGAGGGATATCGGAAGGCTGGAGCAGGGTCGAGGCCGCCGAGACGAAGCGCTGGAGCGCCTGGGGGTGGCGCTCCAGCGCTTCGAGTCGCTCGGTGCGGAGGCGGAGGTCCGCGCGCTTCGGGCGGAGATCGACGCTCTAGTCTGAGTCTGATCAGCCGCGGCCGCTGCGGTCGTCCCTTCCGTCCCGATCGTCATCCTCGAAACCCTCGATCGAGCGCTCGATGTTTTCCTCCACCAGGTCCTCGTTGGCTCTCCCCTTGTTCGCCGTGGCCGGATCGACCAGCGAGCCGTCGCTGCGGCGGAACCAGGTGTCCAGGTCAACCACCAGGGTCACGTTCGTCGAGCTCGAGCTCCCGTCGACGACGAGCGGAGGAATGAGATCCACCTCCTGCTCCTCGTTGAGATCGGTCAAATAGACGAAGTCGGCGCCGTTGAACTTCCCCTCGACCCGTATGCTCACGCGCTTGAACTCCGGATGCTGCCGGAGAAACTCGAGGTCCGCTCCCGTGTCATCCTCAGGCTTGTGGATGTCGAACTCGATCTCGTCGTAAACGCCCGCCGGCACGGCGGCGAGTTCTCCTACCTGTTCCATGGACCCGTCCAAGTTGAGCTCGAGCAGGAACGGCCCCGCCTCGAACTTCTCGCAATCGTCGTTCCCGCTGGAGGAGTCGTCACACCCGTCGTCGTCTTGCAGCTTGATCTCCACCTCGCGCAGCACCATCGCCGCCCGCGTGATCACCAGCGAGTTGCCTCCGTCGGCGAGCACCAGATCGAACGCGGGCCCGTGCGCCGCCGAGGCGACTCCGTCGGACGTCGGCACGAACACCGAAAGCGAGATCGTTGCTCGGCTTTGCTCGGCCTCCGGTGATCCGGGTCCGGTCGGCGCACCCTCGCCGCAGGCTGCGACGATGCCCGTCGCTACGCTGACGATCACACACATGATGCCCCCGGGGCACCTTCCGATCCTTCGGTTCTTCACATCGTGCTCCTTCCATTCTGATCCCGGTCTGCTCTTCCCACCGATTGATCGGTGGGACGCTTGCTCAAGTTGGAAAGCAACGATGCTGCCAGGTTGCGTAGGTCCGCTAACGTTTGATGAAACAGTCTGTTATGAGAATGTGAGCCCCGCGACACGGGGGCTGTGGAGTGTATCGTTACGCTACAGCTGTCGAGGTGCGCGACGCCGCCCCGCACCGACGCCGGTTTCCGGTCTACGGGATTTGCGCCTGCCGTGGGATCCACCACCTGTAGATGCTTCCGGCGAACCCGGTTACCGACACGTCGACGCCCCTCAGCCGGGGGCCGATCGCCACCGGCAGGTCGAAGAACCAGAGAAAGGCATAGGGATGGTCGGCGGCGATGCGCTCGGCAGCGCGCCGCCAATACGGCGCCGCCGCGTCGGAGGAGGATTGGGCCTGCGCGCTGTCGATGAGCGCCCGCGCCGTCTCGTCCGCGTACCCGACCACGTTGAAGGGACTTCCCGGGTCTCCCCAGAAGACCGAGATGTCCGGATCGAGGCTCACCTGCCACCCGAGGAGCGCGGACTCGTACTGGCGATCGATCACGCGGCCCAGGAGGGCGGAGAAATCCTCGAGCCGAAGCTCAGCTCGCGCCCCGACAGCGGCCAGCTGGCTCTGGATGATCTGCACCGCCGACTCCCGGCGAGCGTTGCCCGCGGTGGTCGCCAGCTCGAACTCCAGACGGACGTCACCCTTCTCCCGGACGCCATCGCCGTCTTCATCCCTCCAGCCGGCGTTCTCGAGGGTGCGGCGGGCTTCCGCGGGGTTGAAGCCGGGCTCATCCGGCGGGGGAGGGGCCAGGCGCGCGAACAGCGAGCCGTACGGACCGTGCGCCGGCTCCGCGTACTCTCCCATGTCCAGAGCGGCTATGATCTCTTTCCTGTCGATCGCCAGGGAGAACGCCCGCCGCACTTGCGCGTCTGCGAAGGCCGGGTGGGCTCCCGGATTCCAGGCGATGTAGTCGTATCCTCGCTGAGGGATCCGCTCGACGCGGATGCCGTCGGTCGTCTCCAGCTCCGTGGCGGCCCGGTACGAGCTGACCTGCGCGAGGTCGAGACCTCCGCCCCTGAGCTCCGCCAAGCGGGTCGTTTCTTCCGGGAGAACCCGGATGACGACCCGATCGAGACTCGACTGTACCTCGCCCGCCGAATTGCGCGAGAGAACGATCCTGTCGTTCGGCTGCCAGCTTTCCAGGCGGAAAGGTCCGCTCACGACGAGGCTGCCCTCGCCCTTGTCCCGATGAAGCGGGAGCCCGCGCAGCTCGACTCGGGGAACGTCGCCGTACACGTGTAGCGGGATGATGCCGACGCCCGTGTCGAACAACATGCCGGGGTAGGGGCGGTCGAAATGGAACGCGACCGTGGAGTCGGTGACCGCCACGACGGAGTCGAGGTGCTCGGTGGCGGACGAGAGCGGCAGAGCCAGCTCGGGATCCGAAAGCAGCTCGTACGTGAAGACCACGTCCGCCGCCCGGATCGGCCGGCCGTCGGACCAGTGATAGGACGTGTCGAGCGCGTAGACGAGCGAAGCACCGTCGCTGCCGAACGTCCAGCTTCTGGCCAGGGCCAGGGGGTGCGCGGCCAGGTATTCCAGGCGTCCGTCTCGCCACTCCGCGTGATTGAGGGCGAGGAAGAGAGCTCCTCCGAGCTCGAAATCGAGTGCGGCCGCGGCTAGCGGGGGAAGCAGCGTGGTAGCGCCCGCGCTCACTCCTACGATGGCTGTTCCACCCGAGACCGTGGCGGCGGGATCGGCGGAGCGGGTTTCGGAAGCGTCACCGCCACAACCGAAGGACAGCACGGCCAGAGCGAGCAAGATGCCGCTCCACCCCTGTCGGCGTGATCTGTGGGTGGTTGTCCAGCGCACGGCGGATCCCCGAGTGTTCG
>DAOVWI010000199.1 GCA_030636765.1 Gemmatimonadales bacterium | reverse complement strand
TCCGTCGTTCGCCAGAAACTTCGCCGTGTTGTAGCCGACGTTGCCCAGCCCCTGAAGCACGACCCGCTTGCCCTCGATGCCCTTCGACAGTCCGAGCGCCTTCATGTCCTCTTCGACTCGGCACGCCTCGCGAACGCCGTAGTACACACCGCGGCCCGTGGCCTCCAGTCGGCCGCGGATCCCTCCCAGGGGGACGGGCTTGCCGGTCACGCACGCTTGGGAGTTGAGATCGCCCACGCTGAGAGACTTGAACGTGTCCACGATCCAGGCCATCTCCGTCGGACCGGTGCCGTAGTCGGGAGCCGGCACGTCCACCCCGGGGCCGATGAACTGCTTCTTGACCAGCTCGAAGGTGTAGCGACGCGTGATCCGCTCGAGCTCGCCCGTGGAATAGCTGCGCCGGTCAATGCGGATCCCGCCCTTGGCTCCGCCGAACGGCACGTCCACGATGGCGCACTTGAAGGTCATGAGGGCCGCGAGGGCCATCACTTCGTCTTCGTTGACCATCCGGCTGTAGCGGATTCCGCCCTTCGTCGGGAGCTTGTGGTGGCTGTGCTCAGCCCTCCACGCTTCGATGACTTCGATCGACCCGTCATCCCGCTTCAACGGGAAGGTCAGCCGGTATACGCTATTGCACTCCTTGATCTGGTTCATGAGATGCGGGTCGTGGCCCGCGAGCGCCGCCGCCCTGTCGAAGCTGCGATTCACCTGGTCGAGGAAGCTGAGCTGCGCGGTCAAGGTGTCCTCCATGAAGGGTCCGGCGGCAAGCCCTCACGCCGGCGAGCGCGGAGTCAGGTCAACTCCCGCGGCGACGATGCACCAATGTACACAAAAGCGCGGAATGTGCGGTGACGGGCGCTCGGCTGCTCGTGATCGGGACGTGCTCCAGAGCGAGGGAGTGTTTCTGGCAGGACCAGACCATTCAGACCAGCAGATTCGCTGTTCTCACGACCGAAGTTCGCCCAGTTTCTTCGCCCGCTGTGGAAGGGGAGCAAGGCGGGTGGGCTGAACCTGGAGCGGCCTTGCCCCTTCCAGCCCTACTTGTGACACTGCCTTCGGCATCCAATCCTCCGGGTGTCAGTGGGAGCGCTTCAGCCTGGCGTTCGGCACGTTCTCGGGCGTAGGATTCTCGACTGTTGGTTTCCAAGCCGTCTCCCGGCGATCCTCAAGCAAGGAGGGAAGCATGCTGGCTCTTCTGGCCGAGAACTGGTGGGCGTTTGTCCTTCGCGGAATCTTCGCCATCCTGTTCGGCATCGGCGCTGTGTCCTTCCCCAACCTCACCGTAGTCGTCCTGGTCGTCCTGTTTGGCTTCTACTGCCTCGTTGACGGCTTCACCTCGCTCGTGTTGGCGTTCGAGGCCGAAAGCAAGGGCTGGTACGTCCTCGGAGGCCTGGTGAGCCTGGCAGCGGGCGTAATCGCATTCATGCGGCCAGGCCTGACCGCGATTGCGGTACTCATCGTGATCGGCCTCTGGGCCATCGTACGCGGCGTCATAGAGATCGTGACCGCCATCCAGATCCGGAAGGAAGTCGCGGGCGAGTGGATGCTCGCGGCCGCCGGCATCATCTCGGTGCTCTTCGGGCTCTTCGTGGTCGCGAGGCCCGGACAGGGGGCGCTGGCCGTCATCTGGCTCATCGCCCTCTTCGCCCTGATCTTCGGCTTCCTGGAGATCGGAGCCGGCTTCAAGCTGCGCAGGCTCAGGAAGGCCGGTGAGGCCGTAGTCGAGAGCGTGGCTCAGGCCGCGAGCGCGGAGTACGGCTCGGCCGGCGGAGACCAGTAGGCAGCGACACTCGCCGACGGCGGTCGACGCAACAGCTGTAAGGCCTATCCACGCGGGCGGAGGCTGGCCCGGCCGTCTCCGCCCACGGGCTCGTCCCCACGTCGGCATCGTGATTCGGTGGTGGGCGGCCACCGTTCTCCGCTACGGAGGCTCTCGTTGGACATGCTGCTCTTCTACGTGATCGGGGGAGCGACCTTCCTTTTCTCCCTGGTCGTGCGCCAGAAACTCAAGAACACGTACAGCCGGTATAGCCAGGTTCCGAACCACCGCCGGGTACCGGGCGCCCGCGTGGCACGGAGCATCCTGGATGCGAACCGGCTCCAGCGCGTGCCGGTGGAGGCGACGCAGGGCAAGCTCACCGACCACTACGACCCGCGTTCGAAGATCATCCAGCTCTCGATCCAGAACTACCAGAGCCCGAGTGTGGCGGCGATGGCGGTGTCGGCACATGAGTGCGGACACGCCCTCCAGGACGCGGACGACTATGGCCCGATGGAGCTGAGAACCACGCTGGCGCCCATCGCGCACGCCGGCTCCCGGTTCGGAATCCCGCTCGCCGTCTTCGGCTCGCTATTCGGGATGCCGTTTCTCGTGCAGATCGGGATGCTGGCCTACCTCGGGGCGCTTCTGCTCTTCTTCCTCACGCTCCCAGTGGAGTTCAACGCCAGCAAGCGCGCGCTGACGGAGCTCAAGAGCCTGGGGTTCACAACGTCCGAGGACGAGGCGGCAGCGAAGTCCACCCTGAGGGCGGCGGCCATGACGTACGTGGCGGGCGTCGCGTCGGCGGCCGGCTACATCGTCTACCTGGCGATCTTCGGCGGCCGGGCGCTGCTAGGAAGGCCCAAGCCACCGCTGCCACCTCCCACGCTGCCGCCCACGTGAGGTTGAGGGAGCAGATCAGAGCACCATGAGGGAGGCCGCCAGGAATGGATAGGAAGCTCGGAGCGCGAAGCCGCTTCTCGATCGTCTACGCTCTGATCGCCTTCGCTGCGCTCCTCGCCTTTCAGGAGTACGGCCAGCAGGGGCGGGGTCCCGAGGAGGTCCCTTACAGCCAGTTCCGTTCGGACCTCGCCGAGCGCCGTATCGCCGAAGCGACGATCCAGGAGGAACGGATCCTCTACACGCTGCGAGCCGGTCAGACGGCGGAGGCCGAGTCCGAATCGGGCGAAGACGCGACCTTCAAGACGGTCCGGGTCGAGGCGGACGAATCCCTTATCGCCGACCTGCTCGCCGCCGACGTGACGTTCGAGGCTGAGCCGCCTCCCAGCGGCCTGCTCAACTCGCTGTTCGGCTGGTTGCTTCCGCTTCTCCCGTTGGTCCTCATCTGGTGGTTCGTCTTCAAGCGGATGGGAGCCGGGGGCCGCGGCATGATGTCGATCGGCAAGAGCAAGGCGCAGGAGATCACGGGCGAGATGACGAACGTGACGTTCGACGACGTGGGCGGGGTCGAAGAAGTGGAGACCGAGCTCAAGGAGATCATCGACTTCCTGAAGCATCCGGCCCGCTACCTGGCCATGGGTGCCAGCCTTCCAACCGGGGTCCTGCTCGTAGGGCCGCCAGGGACGGGGAAGACGTTGCTCGCGAAGGCGACCGCCGGAGAGGCCGGCGTGCCGTTCTTCTCGATCAGCGGATCGGAGTTCGTGGAGATGTTCGTCGGCGTCGGCGCCTCGAGGGTCCGGGAC
>DAOVWI010000096.1 GCA_030636765.1 Gemmatimonadales bacterium | reverse complement strand
GGCGGCCTGATCGGGATCAGCGGCTCACCGCCGCTGGTGGACGGCGGCTTTCACACCGTCCCAACCTTCCGCATGTATCACCCGGACGGCACATGGTTCGACGAGGGGTACGGTGTGGAGCCCGATATCCTTGTGCCGGAGGATCCGTCGGAGCTCGCTCGCGGGATCGACCCGCAGCTAGAGGCCGCAATCGGCGAGTCGCTGCGTCTGCTCGAGGTCACCCCGCCGCCTGTCGTCCGGCAGCCCCCGTATGAGGATCGGACAGCGGCGGGCGAGAGGGCTGCTCGCGCCAGTAGCAACGAGTAGACGGGCTACACCTGGACGCCCGGGAGCCTCTTCTCATCGTTCCCGGCGTCCCGTGGGCACTCGAGCGGGAAGCGCCGACGCGGTCGCGCTGGACGGCGCACGCATACCGTGGTTTCTTCCGGGACGGGCGATCGCGGAGAACGGTCGCGACCGACCAGGATCGGCCGATGACGGGTCATGAGGAAAGGATTGATATGACGGAGTCGGGGAGCACCGAGAGACTCCTTGCCGAGGCGGAGCTTTACGGCGCCCACAACTACGAGCCGCTCCCGGTCGTGCTCGAGCGGGGCGAGGGGTGCTGGGTGTGGGACGTGGAGGGAAGGAAGTACCTGGACATGCTGGCCTCTTACTCCGCCCTCAACCAGGGGCACCGCCATCCACGGATCCTGGCGGCGCTCGAGGCGCAGGCCGCTCGCCTCACGCTCACGTCCCGGGCCTTCCACAACGACCAGATGGGCCCCTTCCTCCGGGAGCTGTGCGAGGCCACCGGGTTCGACGTGGCGCTACCGATGAATACGGGGGCCGAGGCGGTGGAGACGGCGATCAAGGCGGCCCGGAAGTGGGGCTACCGCAAGAAGGGCGTGCCGGAGGGAAGGGCGGAGATCATCGCCTGCGAGAACAACTTCCACGGCCGCACGACGACCATCGTCGGCTTCTCCTCGGAGCCGAGCTACCGCGACGGGTTCGGACCGTTCACCCCGGGCTTCAAGCTGATCCCCTACGGCGACGAGGTCGCGCTCCAGGAGGCGATCGCCGATCACACGGTGGGCTTCCTCGTGGAACCCCTGCAGGGCGAGGGAGGCGTGGTCGTTCCGCCCGACGGTTGGTTCGGCCGCTGCGTGGAGATCTGCCGGAGCCGCGGCGTCCTCGTCCTGAACGACGAGATCCAGACGGGGCTCGGGCGCACCGGGCGGCTCTTCTGCGGCGATTGGGACGGCGAGCGGGGGGACATCCTGATCGTCGGGAAAGCGCTCGGAGGAGGCGTCTATCCCGTCTCGGCGATCCTCGCCCCGGATGACATCATGGACGTCTTCGCCCCCGGCGACCACGGGTCCACCTTCGGGGGCAACCCGCTCGGGGCCGCCGTGGCCCGCGAGGCACTGCGCGTGATCCTGGACGAGGACCTCCCCGCCCGGGCGGACGAGCTCGGGAACTGGTTCATGGAGCGGCTTCGGGCGATCGACTCGCCGCACGTCGAGGAGGTTCGCGGCCGAGGCCTGATGATCGGCGTAGTGATCCGGGAGGGTTCGGGAACTGCCCGCCCGTTCTGCGAGTCTCTGATGGAGCGGGGGATCCTGGCCAAGGAGACCCACGAGCAGGTGGTCCGCTTCGCGCCGCCCTTGGTGGTGACCAGGGAGGAGCTCGAGTGGGCCCTGCCCGCCATCGAGGAGGTCTTGCGGGGCGATGGCGTGGAGCTGTTCGAATCGTTGTAGGCGACCCACCAATACCGAGGCGAACCGTGCCAGGAATGACCGTAGATAGAGGCGTCACCGTGGACTCAGGTAACACCGCAAGCTCAGGTAATACGGCAAGCTCAGGCAGCACCGTTTCCGCGAGCGAGGTCTTCCCGATCCTCCGGAAGAACATCCTGGTCGACGGCTTTCATGTCGTCATCGACCTGGAGGCATCCGACGGGACCGTCATCGTGGACGCCCTGACGGGCGTGGAGTACCTGGACTGCTACTCGTACTTCGCCACGCTGCCGATCGGGCACAACCACCCGAAGATGGACGACGAGGGGTTCCGGGCCTCGCTCATGCGGGCGGCGCTGGCCAACCCCGCCAACAGCGACATCTACTGCTCGGAGTTCGCCGCGTTCGTCCGGACGTTCCGCGACCTCGCCGTGCCCGACGAGTTCCCGCACCTCTTTTTCATCGCCGGCGGTGCCCTCGCGGTGGAGAACGCCATGAAGGCCGCCTTCGATTGGAAGGCGCAGCACAACCGGGCCCGGGGGATCGAGGGCGGGGCCGACAAGATCCTCCACTTCCGAGAGGCGTTTCACGGACGCAGCGGCTACGCGCTTTCGATCACGAACACGGAGCCGGTGAAGATCGCCGACTTCCCCAAGTTCGACTGGCCTCGGGTCTCGAACCCGAAGATCCGCTTCCCGATCGACGAGGCGGCGGTGGCCGAGGCGGAGGCGCGCTGCGTGAGGGAGATCGAGGAGGCGTTCGAGGGGGATCCTCACGGCATCGCCGGAATCCTCGTCGAGCCGCTTCAGGGCGAGGGCGGCGACAATCACTTCCGGCCCGAGTTCCTGCGGGAGCTGCGACGTCTCGCCGACGAGCGTGATGCGCTTCTCCTCTTCGACGAGGTGCAGACGGGGATGGGTGTAACCGGCGCCATGTGGGCCTTTCAGAAGCTCGGCGTCACGCCCGACATCGTCGCCTTCGGAAAGAAGACGCAGGTGTGCGGGATCATGAGCACCGACCGGATCGACGAGATCCCGACCAACGTCTTCGCGGTCTCGTCGCGCATCAACTCGACGTGGGGCGGGAACCTGGTGGACATGGTGCGTTGCGCCCGGTACCTGCAGATCATGGAGGAAGACGGTCTGGTGGAGAACGCGACGCGGGTCGGGGAGCGGTTCCGGAACGGACTCGTCGGGCTGGAGGAGGAGTTCGAGCCGGTCAGCAACGCTCGGGGCCTCGGTCTTCTCCTTGCGTTCGACATGCCCGACGGGGAGGCGCGCGGCGCGCTGCGGGCCCGCTGCTGGGACGCGGGGCTCGCGGTTCTGACGTGCGGCCCTCGCTCCGTCCGGTTCCGTCCGTCGCTGATCTTCAGCGCGTCCGACGTGGACAGGGCGATCGCGATCCTGCGCGAGGCGCTGAGGGGCTGAATGCGATGACACGAGGGTTGTCCGGGCTTCAGGCAAAGGTGGTGGGCATCGGGAGAATCGCGATCGGCTTCATGTTCTGGGTGCACGGCGCCCAGAAGCTGTTCGGCTGGTTTGGCGGATTCGGTGCCGATGGCGGCACGGTCGAGCTCCTGTCCCGCTTTGGGGCGGCGGGAGTCATCGAGTTCACGTGCGGCCTGTTGATCATGGTCGGCCTCTTCACGACGCAGGCGGCGTTCATCGCTTCGGGTGAGATGGCCGTCGCCTACTTCTGGATGCACGTGCCGCGCGGCAGCCTCTTCCACTGGGTCAACCGGGGCGAGATGGTCGCCTTATACTCCTTCTTCTTCCTGCTGCTGGTGGTGCTCGGGGCCGGAGCCTTCTCGCTGGATGGGATCAGGGGCCGGAGGGCGGCAGAGCCCCCTCCCGACTAGCAGGGTCCGGCCGGCTCGCGTTCTATCGGGCGCGGCGGTCGGTCGACGGCCTGGTGGCCGTGTAGGAGGTCGCTGAAAAAGGAAGGCTAGCCCAGAACTCTGACGAGCAGCTGGACGCCTCCCATCACCAGGATCGCAACCAGGAATCCTATCCCAACGATCGGCAGCACGGCCCACGGGCCGGGTTCGTGGCTCATCTCGCACAGCGGGTAAACGGCGGGAAAAAGCGAGCCCAAGCAGAGTAACTCTGAGAGATCGCAGCGCTCTCCCAACATACTCACTTGTACCGATCCCGCCAGACCGTGCTTACCGAAGAGGTCGCTTCTTTCCCCATTGCCACTGGCCATAGACCACTTCCTTCGGCAGCCTGTGCCCGGACAGCCGCATGGCCACCATCGCAAGACCGCGGTGATGCGCCTCATGGGCAATCAGATAGCCCAGCACAGTGGCGGGCGAGCCGCTCCAGTTCTTAACCTTGCCGGCTTCCTCGCACCGTTCGAGGAAGCCGGCAATCCTCCCTTCCGACGCTTGCAGGGCCTTCTTCAACTCGGCTTTCCCCGGCTGCGCGGCTCTGGGAAAGCTTACCACTTCGCCGATCAGCTCCGGGGCGGCGTGCTTGAGCCAGCGAAGCCGGACGTTGTGCATGTGGGCGAATTGGGCGGCGACGGTGCGTGTCCGGGCGGAGTAGCGGTCCGCCAGGTACGCATGGGGAATCTCACCGAGGAGGTAGAGATTGGCCTCGTTGCTCATGCCCCAGGCTTCGACGAGTTGCGATCCCATCGTTTCTCTTCTCGCTTGCCAATCGCTTGCCAAAATCACGGCTTCAGGGTGCGCCCCAGCCAGTCGAAAAAGATCCGGTGCCAGAGGACGCCGTTCTGGGGCGTCTGAATCCAGTGCCCCTCCTCCGGAAAGTAGAGGAAGCGGCTCTCTATCCCCTGCGCCTGCAGGACCGTGAACGCCTGCATCCCCTCGGTGACCGGCACCCGGAAGTCCTTCTGACCGTGGATCACCAGCATCGGCGTGTCCCAGTTCTGCACGTACCTGTGGGGGGAGAACAGGTCGTAGCTCTCGGGCCTCGGCGTGTCCCAATACGCCCCGCCCAGGTCGAAGGCCGGGAAGAAGAGTTCCTCGGTCGCCCCGTACATGCTCTCCAGGTTGAATACGCCCGCGTGAGCGATGAAGGTTTGGAACCGGCCCTCGTGGTGGCCGGCCAGCCAAAACACGGTGTAGCCGCCGAAGCTGGCTCCGACGACGCCCAGCCGGTTCTCGTCCACGTATGGCTCCAGGGCCATTTGGTCGATGGCGCTCAGCAGGTCACGCATCGCCTGCCCACCCCAGTCCCCCGAGATCTCCTCCTTGAACTCCTGTCCGAAGCTGGGCACGCCCCGGCGGTTGGGGGCGACGACGATGTACCCGTTCGCGGCCATGAGCTGGAAGTTCCAACGATACGAGAAGAACTGGCTGACCGTGGACTGTGGGCCGCCCTGCGCGTAGAGCAGCGCGGGGTACTGCCGGGCGGGATCGAAGTCGGGAGGATAGATGACCCACGTGAGGATTCGCTCGCCGTCGGTGGCCGTGATCCAGCGGGCCTCGACGCGCCCCAAGGTCAGCTTGCCCATCACGGGCTTGGTGTGGAAGGTGAGGCGGGTAGCCTCGCCCGTGGCCGGGTCCACGCGGTACAGCTCCGCCGGCGCGGACATGGAGACTCGCTGGGCGATCAGTCCTCGACTGCCCGCGCCCTCGGAGATGTTGAAGGCGTAGTGGTTGTAGGGTCCCTCGGTGATCTGCCGGATCTCCCCCGTCTCCGCGTCGGCGGAATACAGCTGAATCGTGCCCTCGACGGCGCTGGTGAAGAAGATCGTCCGCCCGTCCTCGCTCCACTCGGGACTGGACACGTCCAGATCGAAGCCCACGCTGATCTCCCGCGTCCGGCCCCCCTCGAAGTCGTAGACGAAGAGCCGATTCCGATCGGCCTCGTACCCGTTACGGGCCATGCTGAGAAACGCCATGTGGCGGCCGTCGGGAGAGAAGACGGGGTCGATGTCGTAGCCCACCATCCCGTCGGTGAGGTTGGTCGTTCGTCCGCTCGCCATGTCGTACGCGTACAGGTCGGAGTTAGTGGTCGTTGCGTACTCGGCGCCGGTGACCTTCTTGGCGGTGTAAACGATCCGGGATCCGTCGGCGCTCCACCCGATCTGCTCCCCGCCGCCGAACGGGCTCAACGGCGTGTCGTACCTTTCTCCCGGCATGAGATCGATCGGCTCACCCAGCTCGCCGTCCCGGTACTCGACCACGAACAGGTGCCGGTAGGTCTGGTCCCGCCAGCTGACCCAGTGGCGGTACATCAGCTCGTCGATGATCCGCGCGTCGGCCTTTGGGAGGTCCGGGTAGATGTCGACCACCGCCGGATCCAGCTTGACGGAGCTCGTGAACGACACGTGCCGCCCGTCCGGCGAGTAGCGGAAGTTGCCGATCCCGCCGGCGAGGTGGGACACTTGCCGCCGATCGGAGCCGTCGGGGCGGATCTCCCACAGCTGTGTGGAGCCGTCCGCCCTCGACAGGTACCCGATGCGAAGGCCATCCGGGCGCCAGGTCGCGCTGCTCTCGCTTCCCGGGGTGTCGGTCAGCCGGACCGGGTCACCGCCCGCGACCGGTACCAGGAAGAGGTCCGTGGCGCCCCGGTTTTCGGCCAGGTCGTAGCGCCTGACGCCGTATACGATCGTGCTCCCGTCGGGCGACACGGCGGGGCCGGAGACCCGTGGGATCTCCCACAGTCGCTCCGGCGTCATCACGTCCTGGGCCGGGACGCCAATCGGCAGGGTGAGGAGCGCCGCCACCGCGAGAGGGATTCCTCGTGAGGCGAGGGCGATCAAGCGAATAGACGGGGGAATCGCTCGTCGTGCGAAGCCTGGGGTTCGTGTGCGGGTCTTCATCGTCGTGTATCCTTCTAGTCCAGGTTGCTGGTGTCGGTAGCGCGGCGTTCCCGGGGGAAGCCGAGAGCCGCTCCTGCGCGCAGATAGTATAGCCGTTTTTTCGACGTGGGAGGAGCGCCGGACGGGCGCTCGGTCCACGCCACTTCTTGCCGCTCGGCGACCCGTGCGAGCAAGGGTTCTTGAGCAACCTACTAGCGAAAGAGGCTTTCCATGCGCGCCATGACCCGTCTTGCTCTCAAGAGCCTCGTAGTCCTCGCGGGCGCCTCGCTCGCTGCCTTCGTTGGCGCTTGCTCTCCCGGGCGCCCCTCCGGTGACCAGCCGCCCGGGCCTACGTTTGCCATCACCTTCGGCGAAGAGGTGGAGGCGGAGGCGCTCGACGGCCGCGTTCTCCTGCTGATCACCGCGGAGGAGGATCCCGAGCCGCGTTTTCAGATCCGTGCGGAGGTGAGCACCGGGCTCGTGTACGGGGTCGACGTGGACGGTCTCGAGCCGGGGCAGACGGCCGTGATCGACGCGAGCGTCTTCGGTTACCCGATCCGTAGCCTGGCGGACATCCCGCCCGGCGAGTACTGGGTGCAGGCCCTGTTCCACAAGTACGAGACGTTTCACCTGGCCTCCGGGCACACCGTGAAGCTGCCGATGGACCGGGGCGAGGGTCAGCACTGGAATCGTGCGCCGGGCAACCTGAACAGCACGCCGCGCAGGATCCGGATCGACCCGGCGAAGACGGAGCGGATCGAGATCCAGCTCGACCAGGTCATTCCCCCGATCCCCGATCCACCGGAGACGAGCTACATCAAGCACGTCCGGTTCCGGAGCGAACTGCTCAGCGAGTTCTGGGGTCGACCGATGCACCTCGGTGCCCATGTGCTTCTGCCGGAGGGGTTCGACGAGCACCCCGAAGCGCGCTACCCGCTGATCGTGTTTCACGGCCACTTTCCGTCCGATTTCGGCGGCTTTCGCGTGGAGCCGCCGGATCCGGAGCTCGAGTGCACGTTCAGCGAGCGCTTTCAACTGGAGTGCTACAACCGGATCGTGCAGCAGGAGGCGCATGACTTCTACCGCACCTGGACCGGATCGGATTTCCCTCGCTTCATCATCATCCAGGTGCAGCATGCCAATCCGTACTACGACGACTCGTACGCCGTGAACTCGGCCAACCTGGGTCCGTACGGGGACGCCATCACCCACGAGCTGATCCCGTACATCGAGGAGCGGTTCCGCGGGATCGGAGAGGGATGGGCCCGCTTCCTGTACGGCGGCTCGACGGGTGGGTGGGAGGCCCTGGCCGTTCAGGTCTTCTACCCGGACGAGTACAACGGAGCCTTCGCCGCCTGTCCGGATCCGATCGATTTCCGCGAGTACGTGCAGGTTGACATCTACGAGGACGGGAACGCCTACTACGTCGATGGCCCCTTCAGCCGGATCAAGCGGCCGGGCCACCGCGACTGGCTGGGCCGCGTCCAGGCCACGGTCGAATCCTACAGCCACCTAGAGCTGGCTCT
>DAOVWI010000207.1 GCA_030636765.1 Gemmatimonadales bacterium | reverse complement strand
TGACGAGGTCCCGAGAGGCCCCGGCAGATGAAACGCCCCCGGCCCGCGATCGGGCTGGGCGGGCGCCGATCCGCAGAAGCTCTCGTCGGGCACTCCGGCGCAGCCGCATCTCGGCGAGGAAGTGCTCTTCCCGGAACTCGGACGGGGCGAGAAACGCGGCCCGCCGCCGGGGGTCATCGGCGCCCTGGCTCGACATGAGCGCCCCGGCCCGCGCGCTGGCCGAGGCGGCGGAAACCCCGGCCGAAGCGGAGGCGACGGACGCTGAGCCGCTCGGAGAGCCGTTGAAACTCATCGGCCACTTCCCAGAGGCGACTTGGCTGGCGCTCTGCACCGCGATCCGATACTCCCTGGGCCCGGACCCGCCCTTGATCACGAAGCCGCTCAGCGGCTCTCCGCCGGCAACGATGGCGGCCTCGCCCACGCTCAGATCGAGCGTGACCGGAGGGGGCTCGGGAGGCGTAAGGTCTCCACCGCACCCGGCCAAGAGAAAGGCCGCCGTCCCAGTCAGAGCGGTCCGGGACACGCATCCGAAGCTCATCGGGCGTCTCTCGGGCCTAGCGGACGCGAACGATCGTGACCTGGGGCGACCTGTTGGCCGGCAAAGCACCCCCAGCCTGGTCGGTGATTCGGAACTCGTAGTCGGGCGTGGACCCGGCGCTGACCAGCAGGAAGTATTTGGCCGAAGAGGCGCGTATCGAGAAGTCGGACTCCGTGTTCACGAATAGGTTACTCTCGACCTTGAGAGGATACTCCTCGGGGAAGATGGGCCCCGTGCCTGAGTTGTCGTGCAGCCCACGGAATAGATCTCGCAGATCCCAGGTCAGCAGTTGCGTGCGCTCCGGCACGTCCTGTTCATCGTCGACGGCGGGCATCACGAGGAAGTCCGCCATCAGCTCCTCCCAGCTCGCCCCACTGCCGAGCACGTCGACCGCGCGCTCGACGTTCGCCCTGCCAAACAGGTGAGTCGGTCCGCCCGTCACGAGCTCCCGGAACAACAGCTGCTCGTTGCTCCCCGGGATCACGCCGTTCCCCACCGGGCCCTCATGGTCCCCCAGCCAGCGGAGGAAGAGATACGACCACCCCCTCATCGTGATGGAGCCGCACCCGGGAGGGTCGGAGACGAATATCGTGATGCTGCTTTCCGGATCCACCATCCAGCCGTTGCAGCCGTCCGGCTCGGTAGACGTCACGCCGACGTTGATGAAGTTATCGAGGAGGTACGTGTTGAAAGCGTCCACGTCCGCGAGAGCTTCATCGATGCCGATGTTGGCCCGCACCGGGAGTCCGGCCACCTTGAGCCCGACGACCTCCTCCGCCAGATGCGAGAGCCCCTCGTTCATCCAGACCTCCGCCGATGAAGCGAACCCCGCGTTGCCCAGCACGGAACGCTGCTCGGCGTTGATCAGATGTTGGAACTCGTGCGATGTCGTCGACTGGAGAAACTCGATCGCCCGCTCGACGGTTGTCTCGGTCCCGAAATCCCCGTTCGGGTCCGGCGCCCGGATGTAGAGGATCTCGGCCACGTTGCTGGCCGCGCAGAACTCCCGCGCGGCAAGATCGCTTTCGAGAAAGAACCCCAGGAAGATCAGCTTTTCCGTGGGTTCCGTGAGCTTGTTCACCGCCTCCGTAATCAGGACGATCACCCGCTCGTTCGCGTCGAGGTCCGCCGTCTCGCCAAAGTACTCGGTGTCCACGGGATAGATGAAGTCGTCAAGCAGCGTCTGGATCTCCGCGTAGTCGGCGTCCGAGTAGGAATCGACGCCCTGGATATCCCTCGCGATGAGGAAGCGCTCGCCGACCGAGCGCACCTCCGCCTCCACGACGCTCGTCGTGTCGTTGCAATCGAGGGTGAACTCCTCGGTGATCGGGAGGAAGAACTCCACCGTATCGCCCACCGCCGACACGGCGCTCGTCGCGGCGCGCAAGCTCGGGCCCGCGCCCTCGCCGGACGCGGCCCGCGCCGGGTCCCGGGCGGCCCGCGCTCCGATGCGACGGAGCTCGTCCCGCACCCGCTCCTGCAGCCGCACGGTCTCAAGCCAGCTTCTCTGCTCGTCCGTGAGCTGGAGCCCGCTCCCCTGCTGCCTCGGCGCCCGGGAGGCGGAGGCGGCCACCCCACCGGGCGCCGTCCGAACCGCACCGGTCACGGAGCCGGAGGCGGACGTCGCGATCCCCATGAGCGTGCCGGGCATCCTGGCACCACCCCGCGAGCTCGCGCTCTGTATGGCGATCCGGTATTCGCGCGACTCGCCCGCCCCCTCGAGGTGGATCGACCCCAGCTCCTCGGGATCGTCGATCACGGCGACCTGGCCGACCGCCAGATTGAGAGTCACCGAGCCGCTCGGTGGGGGCGGCGGTGGCGGCGGCGGGCTCGGACCAGGCCCGGTGGTTCCGTCACCCCCGCACGCGGGAAGTGCCAGCAGCAGCGCGAGGAGACCAAACCGCGCGCCGACGTCAAACCGCGCGCCGACGCCTGACCGCGCGCCGGGAGCACCGATCGCCGGCCGGCCGGCCCCCGACAGCGGAGTCCTAACACGGAGATTCGTCATCATCTCAGGCTATAAACATCGTGCCGCCGAGCGGAGTTTCGACACCGCCCCCGTTCCCCCTGACTCCGCTTCAGTGCACTCGTTTGCCGAAAGCGCGGATCGCCGAACCGACCCGGCGATGCCGGTCGGCCGGAGTTCCCCGACGAGTTTGCAGCGTGTTAACCCGAAGTGCCTACAAAAGTTCGCGCCGCCTTGGCCGGCCGGCGCCGGAAGACGCGGCGGGCGCGGCTTGACAACCGCGCGCAGCAGGCCCTACTCTCGTTGAGACTCGTTCTCAACTATGGCCACGTGGTGTAAACGAACGGCGGGCTTTCGGATGACATCAATGCGATACCGTCTCCCGGGGCGCACCGTGACGACGGAGAACGGGGCGGCACACGCCGTCCTGGTCGTAGGCCTCCTCCTGGTGGCCGCGGCCGCCGTCTTCTTCGTCAGCTCGGGCCGACGGTCGGGTGAAGAGGGCGGCGCCGCCGGTGACGCGCTCCAAGCCGCACCGGACACGGCGCCTGAAGATGCGGTGGTCGATGACCCGGCGGCCGACCTGCCCGATCCATTCGTGCTCGCGTTCCTCCCCTCCCAGCGCGCCGAGGAGCTCATGCCGGACGCCCGGCGTCTCGGCAGCTTCCTAGCCGAGCGCCTCGGTGTCGAGGTCGAGGTGGTGGTCCCGACGGTGTACGAACCGATCATCGAGGGGCTCCGCTTCGGCCACGTCCACGCCGCCTTCCTGGACGGCGGTCCGGCCTGGATCGCACACGAACGGACCGGCTCGGAGGT
>DAOVWI010000006.1 GCA_030636765.1 Gemmatimonadales bacterium | reverse complement strand
TCTGCTGGAGAGAGGGTGGGAGAAGGCCGCGCTGGCTCCACTCGTCAGCCCGGCCGGCCTGGACATCGGCGCCCGGGAACCGGCGGAAATTGCCATCAGCATCCTCGCCGAGCTGATCCTCGTCAGACGCCGTGACGCCGACGAACGGGAAGAAATCGCTCCCGTCGGGGAGGGAGACGCCACCGGGGAGGAGGGAGCCGCGGTGGATCCCGTATGCGGCATGGAGGTCGAGACGGAGAGCGCCCGCCACACGCTGGACCACGAGGGCGTCACCCTCTTCTTCTGCTGCTCGGGTTGTCGGGAGAAGTACGCCCGGGACCTCGCTCTGGCCGTCGACGCCTGACCGGCGCCCTTATGCGGCAGGCGACCAAGCGAAGAAACCGGCGAAGCGGGGGAAAAGCCCTCTCGCCCCTGGTGAGGCGTAAACCCGCTCCACCGGCCTCGACGCTGAGTTTGCCGTCGGCCTTCGTCCCCGCGCTGAAGGCATCCCTAACTCCATGGCAACGACGAGATCGCCAGCGGCATCCAAGGAACGATGGAACGGGCCGTAACGTGACACCTGCGCCCGAGGGACCCCCGTGGGATCAGGGTGGTAGAGGGTAGCGTCTGACCCCGGAGGGCACGCGTTGAAAGAAGAGATCGGGCGCATCACCCGACAGATGGAGCGGCAGGGGTACGTGGCCGACCGAGCCATCGCCACCGCCGTCCACCTGGCACAGCGTCTGGGAAAGCCTCTGCTGGTCGAGGGAGAGGCCGGCGTCGGCAAGACGGAGATCGCCAAGGTGTTGGCGGCGATCCTCGACACCGAGCTGATCCGTCTCCAGTGCTACGAGGGCCTCGACGTCCACACGGCCCTGTACGAGTGGAACTATCAGCGGCAGCTCTTGCGGATTCGGGTGGAGGAGGGAGCGGGCGCCACGCCGGACGAGCTCGAGGCGACGATCTTCGGACGCGAGTATCTGCTGGAGCGCCCGCTGCTGCACGCGATCACTCGCGAGCTCCCACCGGTGCTGCTGATCGACGAGATCGACCGGGCGGATGAGGAGTTCGAGGCCTTCCTGCTCGAGCTGCTCTCGGACTTCCAGATCTCGATCCCCGAACTCGGCACGATCAAAGCCACGAGCCGGCCGTACGTCGTCCTGACGTCGAACAGCACGCGCGAGTTGAGCGACGCCCTGCGCCGCCGCTGTCTCTATCTATGGATCGACCACCCGACCCTCGACAAGGAGCTCCGTATCCTCCGCATGCGACGCTCCAACCTCCCCGCGGGACTCGCTTGGGACGTCGCCCGTTTCGTGCAGCGGCTTCGCGAGAGCAAGCTCTACAAAACGCCCGGCGTGGCGGAAACCCTGGACTGGGCGGAGGCGCTGGAACTGCTGGGCATCGATCGGCTGGACGAGGAGGTCCTGCGCTCCACGCTGGGCTGCCTGCTCAAGGACCGGCACGATATCGCGGCGATCTCGGAGAACGGCCTGGGGGAGATCCTGGAGGCCGCGCTGGCGGAGTGACCGGCCAGTCGGCGCCCGACCCACGCGACCTCTCCCCGGAGTGGACGGTCCGTCTGGCCCGGGCGCTTCGCGAGGAGGGCGTGCCCTGCACCGTGCTCGAATCCCTGGCCGCCGGCCATGCGCTCGACCAGCTGGATCTCTCTGATCCGCTCGACGTGTATTTCGGCCTGAGATCGGTCTTTACATCCGCGCAGGAGCACGAGCCCGCGTTCGATCGATGCTTCTGGGCGCTCTGGGGAGGGGGCCGGAACGACTCGCGCGTGGGCACTCGCCGAGAGACCGCGCCGACGCGACGCACGGCCCGCGGGTCGCGCGTCGCGGCGAGCGCTTCCACCGTCATCGAGCGGCTGCAGCGACCCGCCGGCGAGCCGGAGCCCCTCGAGGACGCCGGAGACGAGGCGCCGAAGACGGTGGGCGCTTCATACAGTGCGGCCGAACGACTCGTCCAGCGCTCGTTCGGCCGCATGGACGAGCGGGATCTGCGGCAGGTCGACCGGGTCTTCGATCGGATCATGCTGCGGCTCGCCACCCGCCGCAGCCGGCGCTACGAGCCGAACCGCCGTAAGGGTCGCCTGGACCTTCGTCGCAGCTTCCGAAGTGCGGTGGCGCACGACGGTGAACTCCTCCGCCTGGCCAGGCGGCGGCGAAAGGTGGAGAGACCGCGGGTCGTTCTGCTGTGCGACGTGAGCGGCTCGATGGAGCGCTACAGCCGCTTCCTGCTTCGCTTCCTGCTCGCTGCCGGACGGGAGCGCGACGTGGAGAGCTTCGTCTTCAGCACCCGTCTCACGCGGCTCACCCCGTGGCTCTCGGCCTCACGCCTGGACGACGCACTCGACAAGCTGGGCACGCACGTGCACGACTGGTCGGGCGGCACCCGGATCGGCGAGTGCCTCGACGATTTCGTTCGCCGATACGGTCGGTCGCTGCTCGGCTCCAAGACGGTGGTCGTGATCCTGAGCGACGGCCTGGATCGGGGCGAGGTGGATCTCCTCGAGGGCGCCATGGCGGCCGTTCATCGAAAAGCACGGAAGGTGGTCTGGCTGAATCCGCTACTGGAGAGCGCGGAGTACGAACCGACCGCACGCGGAATGCGGGCCGCCCTCCCCCACATCGACGTGTTCGCGCCCGGCCACAACGTGGAGAGTCTGCTCAGGCTGGAGCGACACCTCACG
The DNA here is from genome assembly GCA_030636765.1 of Gemmatimonadales bacterium. Lineage (GTDB taxonomy): Bacteria > Gemmatimonadota > Gemmatimonadetes > Palauibacterales > Palauibacteraceae. Next base: position 25,434 of record DAOVWI010000006.1, on the reverse strand, counting down.
CTGACCTAGAAGCAGCCCGCGGTGCGCCGCGGGGCGAGCGCTGCCGGAAGGCGCAGGCGCCGCGTCAGCCCAGCGCCCCCGAGCGAAGGCGCCGGCGTCAGCCCAGCGCCTCCGAGCGAAGCACGAGAAGCTTCTCGATCTGCATGTCCCTCATCGTGTATCGGATCCCGCCCACGCCGAGACCTGACTGCTTGAGCCCCGCGAACGGCATCCAGTCCACGCGGAACGCCGTGTGCTCGTTGATCATCACCGCGGATGCGTCCAGCCGGTCCGCGGCGCGGACCGCCGTGTCGATGTCGCGCGTGAAGACCGCCGCCTGAAACGCGTACGGGAGCGCGTTGGCGCGAGCGATCGCATCGTCCATCTCCCGGTACGGGTAGACGCAGATGACCGGCCCGAAGATCTCCATGGTACTCACCCTGGCGTCGCCCGGCGGATCGTAGAGAACGGTCGGCCTGTAGCAGGAATCGGAGATGGGTTCTCCGCCCGTCAGGACCTCGGCACCATCCTCTGCCGCCTCCCGCACCCACTCGGCGACGCGCTCGACCTCGGCCGGCCGGATGAGTGGGCCGACCTCGGTTTCCTCGCGGGTCGGATCGCCAACGGGCATGGCGCCGGCGAGCTCCGCCAGCCGGCCGGCCACATCGCGGGCGACATCCTCGTGCGCGAACACCCGCTGCACGGAGACGCAGACCTGTCCCGCGTGGTACAGCCCGCCCTTGGCAAGCCGCGGCAGCGCACCCTCGAGGTCGGCATCGGCGGCCACGATCACGGGCGCGGCCCCTCCGTGCTCCAGGGCGCACCGAGTGCCCGGCGCCAGGCGGGATCGGAGCATCCATCCCACCTTCGCGCTGCCGATGAAGCTGAAGAAGGCCACGCGCGGATCGGTGACCAGGGCGCTGGCCACGTCCAGATCGCTGACGACGAGCGCCTGGCACCACTCCTCCGGAAGTCCCGCTTCCCGCAGGATCTCGACGAACCGGTAGCCCGAGAGCGGAGTCGCCTCGGCCGGTTTTATGATGACGGGACAGCCCGTGGCCACGGCCGGACCTACCTGATGCACGATCAGGTTCAGGGGATGGTTGAACGCGCTCGCCGCCACCACCACACCGATCGGCTCGCGCCGCGTGAGCGCGATCACGCCGAGCGAGGCGGCGTTGCGCTCCATCGGAATCTCCTCTCCGGCCGAGGTGCGAAGCTCGGCGACGCAGAGCTTCAGGCTCTCGATCGCCCTGGCAACCTCGATCCGTGAGTCGACGAGCGGCTTCCCGCCCTCCCGCGCCGCTCCCACCGCGAGCTCCTCGGCGCGATCGCCCATGATCGCCGCGGCCCGTTCCAGGATCCCGATCCTCTCGACGGGCTTGAGCCAGGCGTCCCGGTCGCGGTACAGGCGCGTAGCGGTCCTCAGCGCCAGATCCACGGCTGCATGGTCGGCGCTCTCCAAGGTGGCGATCAGGGAGCCGTCATAGGGCGCCCTGACCTCGAGCGGCTCGGGCCCCGGCTTCGCGCCGGGGATCATCAGAGGTATTGTATCGCTCATCTCCATCTCCTCAGATCGGGCAGACGAGCTGGCCCAGCTTCTCGGTCAGCTTGAGGTTCTCGGCGTAGTCCACCGGGCAATCGATCACCGAGACGCCGTCGTGGGAGAGGGCCTCCCGCAAGACAGCGCTCAGCTCCCCCGCGCTCTCCACCCGGAACCCCGCCGCTCCGAAGCTCTCAGCGTACCGGACGAAGTCGGGATTCGTGAAGCGGATGTGGCTCTCCCTGCCGAAGTGCATCATCTGCTTCCACTTGATGAGCCCGTACTCGGCGTCGCTCCAGACGAGCACGACGATCGGCGTACCGATGCGGATCGCGGTCTCCAGCTCCTGCGAGTTCATGAGAAAGCCCGCGTCTCCCGTGACGGCCACCACCGCCCGGTCCGGGTGGGCGATCCGCGCGCCGATCGCGCCGGGCAGCGCGATCCCCATCGAAGCGAAGCCGTTCGAGATGATGCACGTGTTCGGCCTCTCGGCCTGGTACATCCGGGCCACCCACATCTTGTGAGCGCCGACGTCGCTGATGACGATGTCCTCGGGCTCCAGCGCCTGCCGCAGGTCCCAGAGGATCTTCTGAGGCTTGACCGGAAAGCCGGTGTCGGCGGCGTGTTCCTCGAACTCCTCTAGGATCGTCCGGCGGAGCCCGGCGGCGGGCGAGCCTTCCGCGGGCGTGGCGCTCTCGGCAATCGCAGCAAGGGCGCTTCCGATGTCTCCCACGACACCAACCTCGAGGATGTAGTGCTCATCCACCTCGGCGGGGCTCGCGTCGATGTGAATGATCTTCTTGTCCCGGTTTGGGTGCCACAGGTACGGGTGGTACTCGATCATGTCGTAGCCGACGCAGATGATCACGTCCGCCCGGTCGAATCCGCAGGAGACGTAGTCGCGTGACTGCAGGCCGATCGTCCCGAGACTCAGGGGGTGGGAGCAGGGCATGGCACCTTTCGCCATGAACGTGGTGGCCACGGGGATGTTCAAGGTCTCCGCGAAAGCCACCAGCGCGGCGGAGGCCCCGGCCCGAATCACACCGTTGCCGGCCATCACCACCGGGTAGCGAGCCTCGGAGATCACTCGAGCCGCCTGGTCGACCTTCCGGGACGGAGGGTCCGGCGGCGCCGCCGCCTGCACTCGGAGCGGCTCCGCGTCGGCCTCCGCCAGCGCGGCGATATCCTCCGGAAAGTCGATGAAGCTGACCCCGGGCTTCTCGGCTTGGGCCACCTTGAACGCCTTTCGCACGACCTCCGGAACTGTTTGTGGAGCGCGGATTTGCGTGCTGTATTTTGAGATGGGTTCGAACAAGCGAACGAGGTCCAGATACTGGTGGCTCTCCTTGTGCATGCGTGTGGTCGCCGCCTGGCCGGCGATCGCCACGACCGGTGCTCGGTCCATGTTCGCATCGGCCACGCCCGTGATCAGGTTCGTGGCCCCCGGACCCAGTGTGGCCAGGCACACGCCGGCCTTTCCCGTCAGCCGGCCGTACACGTCGGCCATAAACGCGGCTCCCTGTTCGTGGCGGGTGGTGACGAAGCGCACCGTGCTGTCGAGGATCGCATCCATCACGTCGAGGTTCTCCTCGCCAGGGATCCCGAAGACATGGCCCACGTCCTCGTTCTCGAGGCAGCGTACAAAGAGCTCGGCAGCTTTCACGACGTTTCCCTTCCGGCTTGACGAAATGCGGTCAACGTGGTCAACGAAGTGCGGCCAACATAAGCCAGGGCTTCCTCCGGGGCCCGACCGGGTGCAGAATGATCAGGGGAACGGCAAGTCATGCAAATCAAGCAACGCAAGGATACAACTGCGATGAATGCCTTTAGTGGGGTTAGAGGAGGTGCTGTGACCGTGGCGGTCGCAGCATTCGCCATGGTGGGCGTCTCACCGCCCCTTGTCGGCCAGCCGAGCCCGGGGGAACTGGAGCTCATCGACAGCGTCTTCGTGTCCCAGGCCGGTGACACGGTCCCGGCGCAGTACGGTTACCTGTGGGTTCCCGAGAGCCGAACGAAGCCGGAGGGACGGCTTGTCCGGCTCGCCTTCGTCCGCTTTCCCAGCACCTCACCCGATCCGGGCCCGCCGATCATCTATCTGGCGGGCGGGCCGGGGGGCTCGGGCATCGACGCTGTGCAGGGCATCCGCTTCCCCGTCTTCATGGCGCTTCGCGAGGCGGGGGACGTGATCGCCCTTGCGCAGAGAGGCACCCGCGGTTCGATGCCCTTCCTGGCGTGCCCGGAGCCATGGGTCTACCCGCTCGAGCAGGTGCTCACGCGGGAGGCGTTCCTTCAGAGCATGCTGGCGTGGTCGCAGCGTTGCGTCGATTACTGGAGGGCTCTGGGGATCGGCCTGGCAGCGTACAACACGGCGGAGAGTGCGGACGACGTGGAGGACGTCCGCAAGGCGTTAGGCGTGGATCAGGTCAGCCTGTGGGGCATCAGCTACGGCACGCACCTCGCGCTGTCCGTTCTCCGGAGACACCCGACGAGCGTCCATCGTGCCGTCCTGGCCGGAGTCGAAGGCCCGGACCAAGCCTACAAGCTTCCGCGCAACCAGCAGGCAGTGCTCGAGCGCGTGGACAGCATGGTCCTCGCCGACTCGGCGGCCAGCGCGAGTTTCCCGGACTTCCTGGGAAGCATAAAGATGGTGCTCGACACGCTGAAGAAGGCTCCCGCCGGCGTCAACGGACAGGATCCGAACACGGGACAAGCGGTCTCGGTCACCATCGGCGAGTTTGATGTTCAGTGGCTGACCGCCGGCTCGATCGGCGACCCCTCCATCCTGAGTCAGCTCCCGTACCTCTATAGCCTCCTCGCGGCGGGCAACTTCGCGTCGATCGCCCGCTTCGTGGCGGGCAGCCGGACCCGAAGCATGCTCGCGATGAGCTTTACCATGGACTGCGCCTCGGGAGCCTCACCGAAGCGACTGGAGGAGATCCGGCGCGAGTCAACGGAGACGCTCCTCGGAGACGCGGTAGACTTCCCCCTCCCGTACGTCTGCGACGCGTGGCCTCATGCCACGCTGGGGGACGCGTTCCGCTCGCCGGTGCGCTCAGACGTGCCGACCCAGTTTATCAGCGGCACCTTGGACGGCCGTACGCCGGTGAGCAACGCGGAGGAGGTGCGCAGCGGCTTTCCGAACAGCGGACACCTGATACTGGAGGGTGCGGGTCACAGCGATGGGCTGGTGCTGTCCACACCACGCATCCGGGAGGTCATGGTGGAGTTCCTGAAGAGCGGGGTCCCGGCGGATGAACGGGTTGCGGTGCCCTTCCGGATCTTCGTCCGGGAGCCGTAGCCTGCTGTCGTCACCTCTCTCCTCCGGCTCAGTCTTGTTGCAGAAGAGCGTTGATCCGGCGGAAGATCGGTTCGGAGGCGTCGCCCCTCACCTCGAGGTTGGACATCAGTCGCTGTGTCGTGAAGATCCGCACGATCGTCTCGGGCCCCGCCCGGCCGGGCGTGCGCGGCTTCTCGATCTCAACCCGGATCAGGGTCCCGGCGTCGAACGGAGTCGGGAACTTATCAGCCCGGATGACGTGGCTGCTCCCGTCCACGTCGTAGTCGCCGCGGATCTTGAACCCCTGCTGCAGGACGGCCGAGCGGGTTATGAGAACGATTTTTTCGTACTCGCCGTTGAACACGGCGTAGCGCCCCTCATCGTCGGCCGGGGCCTCGGCGCTCGCGACCGTTCCTGCAGGAGCGTCGCTCGGCCCTCCTCCGCTGGCGCATCCGGCCAGAGCGCTCGCTCCCGCCAAGAGAAGAGCGAGCCGGCAGGCTGGCGCTCCCCCGAGGTGGGAGGCCACGTCTGCTCTCTCGAGACGAACCAAGCTTCGCAACGACACGCACCTCTCGGGCGATGAATCCGCCCGGCCGCTCGGCCGGCCAACACCATGCTGCTACCCGAAGGGTCGACGGGAGATCTGTTCCATCGAAAGATACGGAAACGCGCGAGTGCGGCTGGGGCGACCGGATTCCTGCCAGGGGCAACTGGCCTCTATCTCGGCGACGTGCTAGTGGCAGCCAGATTGCTGGTAGTCGAGCCCGGCGGCCTCGGCCTCTCCGAGGAGCGCCTCAACCGGTCCGCCGGCCGCCTCTGCCCGCGACGCGGCCGTTGCCTGTGACGCGGCCGCTGCCTCGAGCAACGTAGCATGGGCAGCTTCCACCCGATCATACGCCGCTCCGAGAGCGGCGCAGTCCGGCGACCCGTCACCGTCTGTGGCACGGACGCTGTGATACTCGTCGATCCCGGCCGCCAGCTCACGGCCCCAGACCGCGATCGCGCCGCCGAGGCCGGCCGCTTTGGTCGCGGACGGAGCTCCGGGGTTTTGCCCGCGCGCTAACGGGTTTGCCCCGGCCTGCCCGTCCGCGGCACTCTGGCCTGCCGCTGTCGACACCGTGCTGTCCAGCTTGCGCGCCGGAGCGCTGAGCTCCAGGCCGACTCCCTCGGAGAACGACGGAAGGCTGATACGTCGAGCGCTTATCAGGACTGTGAGCGCCACGGCGGCCAGCGCGACGAGGCCCGCCGCAGCGAGCCAGCTACGCCGCTGCAGGGCGAATTGGTCGGGACGCCACATTCGCGGCGCCTTGGGTAGATCCGGTAGCAGGAATGGAGTTGGGGCGGGCGCCCCCCCAATTTCCGCACCACCTTTCCCCACAGTTGCCCGCCCCTCCTCCGTCCCGATCTTCTGCCACTCGGTACCCACGGTACCTGCCGTGCCGCTCGGACCGCCCGCCGTGCCGCTCGAACCGTCGTCCGCCGTACCGCTCGGGCCGTCCGCCGTGGCCTCCTCATCAGCGACGAGCTTACTCGCCAGATCCTCGTGAGCTTCTGCGGGCGCACCGTTGCCCTGAGGATCGCCGGAGCTGAGCGTCTCTTCCAGCGAGACAAACTCGAAAGCGGCCTCTGGGACATGGGGGTGAGCAGGTGCCATCACCGGGCGGTCAGCCCGGTAGTTCTCCCACCCGACCCACGTAGCTACGGGCTCGTCGCGTATCGCCCGCTCCGGAAGAACCTCATAGAATGGGGCCAGCGTGCTCCCGAACGCCCCGCTCACCGAGTCTCGTTGGAAGAAGCCTCCTTCGAACGCCTTCAGGTTGGAAGTCAACACGAGCGCGCACTGCCATCGGTTCGGAAAATGGTGGACGTGGAGCCGCTCATCCCACTTCGAGAAGACCACGCCCAGCCTCGCATGCGCGTGGTACCATCCAACGAGCTGCCGCTTCCTGGCGCTCGCCTGCATGCTGACCTCCAGCCAGAACTCTCGGAAGCCGGGAATGTGCTGTGGATCCTCCCCCTTCGGAAGCACGTCGTCGGCCGGGTGCGCATCGTCGATGGCGAGATAGGAGGTGCCGGAGACGGGACAGTGATAAAGAGCGCCGGTGAGAAGTCCGTAGCCTTCGGCGGCCCCTGGACGGGCGATGTGCCCCGCAATCTCGCGCAGCGGCCGCTGCCAGATGAAGAGGTCGATGCCCCGGCCTATCGATGCATCGCTGCTGTCCCAACTCCGTGGCATCCAGAGCACGGAACGGGAAAGAGGCCTTGGAACGGCGGGCGGAGATGGCACGGCGCCAAGCTCCCGCTTCGAAACGGGCGCGGTTCCGCTGTCCCCCGCCATGTCTGAACGCCACCGATGTGTCATCTGCCTCACGCCATTGCGTGATACGACCGCGAGTTACAGCATTCTTCAGCTGGTTACTGCGGCTGACGAATCAACGGTTGGGCGTACAGGCGGGACAGCTGCACGGTAGCAAAGCGGGTCTTTGGCGTCAACCCGGACGTCGCCCTCCTCTTTCGATGGAAAGGAAGCAATCCACACCTGCGGGGAAAACTCGACCAGCAACCAGTTCGCGCTGGACCAGACCTAGAAATAGAATTCTCTACGTTTTTGTCCACACGTTGTCCACATTCTCGCCCTTTCAGTTTTCTAAAAAACCGTTCTTGCTAGTATTGGAGCAGACATCTCCGAGCAGACGACGGAGGACGGGATTCCAGCGAAGAGGCGGAGCTGATGAGAGCTGATGAGGATCGCCGGTTTGTGGACGCGTGGATCCAGGTGTGCCCGGACGTGCTACCTAGATGTACTCAGCCCCCGCGCACTCCGAAGAGTGTCGGGGGCCGAGAAGAGAATTTCGATCTGACCTTTCGATCAAACCTCTACCGCCTGGCAATTCTGTCTCGGTCGATTTGCGCTTCTCTTCCGAGACCACACCGGTCTGGTACCAGCTTCACCCGACCCGCGGTTTGACGCTCCGACCTCCGAACCTAAGCTCTTCGGTCGATCGCCTGTCGGGCGACCGGTGCTTCAGCCAGAGGGCGCGACATTCCGGAACGCCGGTGCCTTCTCCTTAAGCACGGTAATATGATAAAAAAAAACTTTTGCCGACGCAACCCCCGAAAGGGGCGAACATGAGATTTTGCAAATCTTTGTGGAGCGAATGCCCTGGTTACGGCATCCCCACCATCGATTCCGGCCGAATCGATGGCGGCCTCCCTGGCGTGGTCTCGCCTAGCACTTATCGACGCGCGTGACGACGCCCCGGCCCCACACGTTGTTGCTTCGGTTCACATCCGGAAGCATGCCGCGCGGGTCCACGTGGACGGTACGCACCTTCTTGCCGACCACCTCCCTCGTGTACGTGTCCCCCTCCCTCCAGATGTCCACCGGCAGCTGGAGGCACTCATCCGTGCCGTCCCGGTACACGAGTCGGAGCTCCATCGGCATGACGACTTCTCCACGGTTCGTGATCGTGACGACAGTCGTGTCGCCCCGCGTCTGAACGGAGCTCACCGCCTGATCCAAGTACCCGTTGCCAAGGAACCAGGACCGCCAGAACCAGGCGAGATCCACGCCCGAGACGTCTTCAACGGTACGGAAGAAGTCCGCCGGCTGAGGGTGCTTATATGCCCACCGATCGATGTACTCCTGGAAAGCGGGGTCGAACGCCTCGGGCCCGAGCACGTACTCGCGAAGGACGTACAGGAGCATTCCGGGCTTGGCGTAGCCCAGAAAACCGAGTTCGTCCTCGGAGATCGAATCGGGGGGGGTCATCAGGGACCTCGCAGACATCTCCGACCGGGTGAGCCGGGCGCCGTTGCGCGGAAGCACGGGGTCGGCCGGCCACGGATCTCCGCCAAAATCGATCTGGGAGTAGTGGTTCATGAAAGTGTCCAGTCCCTCGTCCATCCACGGATAGCGGCGCTCATCGGAACCCACCAGCATCGGGAACCACGCATGGGCGATCTCATGGTCCGTGACCAGGAAGAGGCCGAAGCCCCGCGCCTGAACCGAGCAGAAGACGATCATCGGGTACTCCATCCCGAGCGCCGTCCCGGCGACGTTGATCGCCACCGGGTAGGGGTAGGGCTCCCACTTTCCGGAGTAGTGCTGCAGCGCATGCACCACGTACTCGGTGGCCTTCTCCCAGCCGGGCGGCTCGCGCGCCTGGCTGATCCCCTCCTGCGGGTAGGCAGACATCGCCAGCACCCCATCCCAGCTGGCCGCGTCCCAGATAAACGCCCTAGAGGCGGCCCAAGCGAAGTCACGTACATTCTCGGCCCGAAACTTCCAGGTGATCGGGCCATCTCCGGCCGGGCGAGACTCCTCCTTGCCCACTTCGTCTTTCTCGACGATGAACACACGTGTGGGGCTACGCCCGGCAAGAGCCAGACGCTCCTGCTGCTCCTGGGTGAGCACCTCTTGATCGTTCTGGAGCTCGCCGGTCGCCACCACTATGAACTCGCGAGGCACGGTGATCTCGACGTCGAAGTCGCCGTACTCGAGATAGAACTCGCCCTGCCCGAGGTACGGCATCACGTTCCATCCGTTGACGTCGTCGTACACGAACGCCCTCGGATACCACTGGGCCAGCTCGTAGACCGTCCCCTTCTTCGCCTTGAAGCGGCCCATACGATCCGCTCCCGTCTCGGGCACCTCAAAGGCGTAGTCGAGTTGGATCTCGATCTGGCCACCCACCGGTGCAATCGCCCGGTCCAAGCTGATCTCCATCATCGTGCCGTCGATCGAGTACGCCAGGCCTGACACAGTGATCTCGCCCGCCGACCCACCGGCGGCAGCGTTTGACTCGGGCACCTCCAGCGGCACGCCGTCGCGGATGACCGCCACGCGTCCGATATCGTAGCCGCCACCCTCGAAGGCTCCCCGGAAGCGCGCATCCTCCATCTCTGCAGCATGCGCCGCCCCACGGCTGTCGGGCCGGAAGAGATTCTGGTCGAGCTGAAGCCAGATCGAGAAGAGCGAGTCCGGGCTGTTGTTCGTGTAGGTGATCGTCTCGGAGCCGGTCACGCGATGGGCGTCTGCGTCGAGCGTCGCCTCGATGCGATAGTCGACCCGCTGCTGCCAGTAGGCCGCGCCCGGTGCACCCGCCGCCGTCCGATACTCGTCCGGCGGGTAGAGATCGACGGGCGCGAACATCTCGACCGCTTCGGATCCCGGATCGTCGGCCGCCCTCGAGTCCACGTCGTCGGCCGCCCTCGAGTCCACGTCGTCGGCCGTGCTCTCCGTGGAATCCGGTGGCGCCTGCGCGAGCGCATGGCCCGGTGCCACAAAGCCGATCGCAGCCACCTGGTCGGCCGGCGCAACCATGCCGATCATGGTTCCGACCACGACAAGCGAAAGTAGAAGAACAGCGACTCTGGCCATCTGCTTCATGCGGCACGTCCTTTGTAAGCCCAATATTTCACGTGGCCGCTCGGTGTACACGCTCGAACACGCCGGGTTCGTTCAGGGGGCGACACGTTTTCGTGCAGCGCCGACTTCCCTACGTTGATCAGCGCGATCCGTACGCTCGGCACCCGATCGCGGACGCCGGCAGGATTCGCCCGCCACCAGGAAAAAGAAAGAGAAGAGGGCTGGATGGACGGTTGTGCGACCTCGCGCGCGCCGGCAGGACTTCCTCCGATTCGGGCGCTCGCCGCCCTGTTGGTCGGGGCCCCATTGCTGTGGGGCTGCGCGCCGAACGCCAACGACACGCCGGAGCTTCCGAGCCACTACCTATACGTGTGGGCCGGCGACGGCGACGGAGCGGACAGCGACTTTCTGGCCGTTATCGACGTGCGGCCGTCATCCGCCACATACGCGCGAGTCGTGGCCACCCTTCCGGTCGGCGTCACCGGAGGTGCCCACCACACCGAGCACGTCATGCCGCGGAACGGCGTGCTGTTTGCCAACGCGTTCCAGTCCGGATTCACCTTCCTGATCGACGTGGCCAACCCCGAGGCTCCCCGGCTCGCTGGCTCCTTTGCGGAGGCGGGCGAGTACGACCACCCCCACAGCTTCGAGCGGCTCCCAAACGGTAATGTCCTGGCGACCTTTCAGAGGCGCTCGGGACCATCCAGCGACGAGATCCGGACGGGCGGGCTCGTCGAGCTCGACCCCTCGGGCCGGATGGTCCGCTCGGGAAGCGCGGCAGTTCCGGAGCTCGACCCGAGCATCCGCCCATACAGTCTGTGCGCTGTGCCGGAGCTCGATCGGGTCGTCACCACGACCACCGACATGGTCGGTGAGCTGAACCCCGCCGTGCAGGTCTGGAGTCTTTCCGATCTCTCGTTGTTGAGCACGATTGTGCTCGAGCCGGGCGAGCGCGGATCCGAGCACCTGGGCACGGCGGAGCCCCGCCTGCTGGCGGATGGCCGGACCGTTCTCGTCTCGACGTTCTCGTGCGGCCTTTACAAGCTCCAGGATCTGGAGGAAGAGGAGCCGACGGCCAGGCTCGTCTACTCCTTTCCGAAGGAGGACGATACGTATTGCGCCCTGCCGGTCGTGACCGAACGATACTGGGTGCACACGGTGCCGGCCGCCCACGCCCTCATCTCGCTCGACATCACGGATCCGGACCGGCCCCGGGAGGTCGGCCGGCTTGTCCTCGAGGAGGGCGACCACCCGCACTGGATTGGCCTCGAGCCGAACGGCGAGCGCATCGTCATCACCGGCGCGGGAGAGCTCACGGGATGGGTGCTGATCGCACGGTTGGATCGCGCGACAGGGGCCCTCTCACTGGATGAGACCTTCCGCGAGCCCGGGGCCGAGCGGCCCGGTGTCGACCTCGACCGGGAGAGCTGGCCCCACGGTGACACGGGCGGCGCCGCACCTCACGGGGCGGTGTTCAGCCGCAGATGAAGGGCCCCAACGAACCGCAGAAAAGGAGGCTACGATGAGGATGCTGGTCCAGATCACCCTGCCACCGGAGGATTTCAACGACAAGGTGCGAGACGGGACGATCGGCGAGACCATGCAGGCGATTCTGGCTGATATCGATCCGGAAGCCGTCTACTTCACGGAGATGGGTGGCGACCGGGGCGCAATCATGATCGTGGACGTCGAGAACCCCTCTGCTATCCCGAGGATCGCGGAGCCGTGGTTCCTCCAGTTCAACGCCGCGGTCCAGTTCGGGATCGTCATGTCGCCGGAGGAACTGGCGGCGGCGGGGCTCGAGGAGCTCGGGAGGAAGTGGGGTTGACGGCCCGGATCACCGGCTCAGGAGGGTGACGACTCTCCGAATCGTGGCTCCGGGGACGGAGCGTGATCAGGGAAGCGGGCTATCGAACGGAGCGCAGCCGCTCGCCTCGTAGTGCCTCCGCACGTCATCGAGGAGCGTCGAGAGCTCGCTGTAGGCCTGGCTCTGGCGCTCGGGACGCTCACGCCAGCGGGCCACGACCCGGGAGATCACGAGGTGCGCCCGATCCACCCGCTCGAAGCCAGCGGACAACGCTTTGCAGTCCGCCTTGCCCCGCCCGAACTCGCTCCGGGTGATCTCGTACTCGCCGATCCGGAACGCCAGGTCTCCCTGCAGTCTGGCGAACTCGCGAACCTCAGGTGTGAAGGCCTCCTCGACGTCGGTGGGGCCTTCGAGGCCCGGCCCCACGACCGATCCCTTGGCGGCCTCCTCCGGCGGTGAGCCCGTGGATCCGTCGGGTGAGCCCGTGGCGGACGCCGCATCCAACCGCGCTTCCGTCACCTCGGACGGGGCTTCGCCGCCGGAGGGGGCCGCTCTACCGGAAGGCACCATTCTGCCGGAAGACGCAGCTCTGCCGGACGTCGCGGCCGGCAGGTCGCCGCTGTCCAGTTGAGGCAGATCCACCTTACCAGCCTGGAACAGGATCACGACGCCAATGACCGCAAGACCCACCAGGTACACCGCGGCCCCGAGGAGACGTGCCCAGACTCCCCGACCATCGATGAGATCCTCAGCCGTGATCGGGTCACCCGGCCGGGGCCTGCGCTTCGGCCTGCGCGAGCGGGCGAGCGCGCCCCGAGCGTCGGCCCACATCTGGCCGGCGATCTGCCGCACCTTCGTAACCACCGCAGAAAGCACGACAGCCGCCCCCGTACGGAGAGCTTCGGTGGCGACGGCAAGTTCGGCATCGGTGGTGACGGCGAGCTCGGCTTCGGACGCTCGCGCTTCCGTGGCGGGAGGTTGTCCATCGGTACCGCGCGCGATCGACCCGGCGCGTACGGAGCCGGCAGCCGGTGTGTCCGGGGAAGCCGAAGAGGATGATGCCTGTGGCGGAGCCGACGACGCAGAGGCGCTGTCGTGCGGTCTCGGGGGAAGAGGAGCGGCCTGCTGCGGCGAGAAGCCCTGCTGGCGCCAACTGGCCTTCTTCGCCTCGGTGAGCTCCCTGAGCTTCGTCTGAAGCTTCAGGAGCCGCTCCATCTGTTCCTGATTCTGAGTCCTGCCCTCGCTCATGCCATCCACCCCAGGCCGCCTCCGCGATCGCTGCCGATACCCGGAGGCACTACGAGATGCGAGCACAGACAAGAAAGTATCGGACCGAGAGCCGTCCGGATCTCGGCCTGCCACCCGCGCCCGAAACTCGCGTCTGTCGAGGCGCGACCCGAAACTCGTCCCGTAACCGCTTGCGGCGGGTACTTTCCGGACACATCCTCGTTGACGCACGGTTCCGTCAGGCCCTCGACACGCCGTGTCGCGTGCCGGCGGCCGTACGGCGACGGTCCCAAAGCGTGCAAGTTCAGGACCCGCACGCCCGCTGGACGGCGGCGCCCCCTCTATGCCATCATTGGATCGATTCCAGACACTTCCAGAGTCCCCACTCGAGAGACGGGAGGATTCCCTTGAGGACGCACTCGACCGCACCCATCACGCTGGCGCTTGGCATGCTGCTCGCAGCGTGTCAGCCACAAGGCTCCGAGACCGAGGCCGCCGCGGACGCCGAGTATGACGCGCCCGACTTCGCCGCCGTGAACGAGGCCTACGGCGCTGCGATGAGCTCCGGAGACGCCGAGGCCCTCGGAATGCTCTACGCCGAAGACGCCGTCTCCATGCCACCGAACGAGCCACCGCTCGTAGGCAGGGCCGCGATCGTGGCGGATGCGGCGGCGGACTTCACCGCGATGTCGTCGAGCCTGAAGAGCCAATCCGAGGGCTCTTACCTGATGGGCGACGTGGCCGTGGAGTGGGGCACGTACTCGTTCTCGGGCACGATGGTCGACTCCGGCGTCACGGTCTCCCAAGACGGCAAGTACGTGGCGATCCATGAGCGGCAAGCGGACGGCTCCTGGAAGATCGTCCGGGATATCTGGAACGCCAACCCAGCGTTCGAGATGGCGATGGATGAAGAGGAGGAGTGACGCGCCGGTCCGGCAAAGGCGGAGATGAAGACGCGGATAGGCATCTCGGCGATCCTCCTCCGGTACGCCTCGAGGCTTCGGTTTCCCTATCTGTTCGGGATCACCGCGATCCTCTTCGTGGTGGACCTGATCTGGCCGGATTTCGTCCCCTTGGCCGATGAGCTGTTGCTCGGCCTGCTGACGGCCCTGTTCGGAACGTGGCGCAAGAGGAAGAGGGTGGAACCTCCGAAGAGACAAGCGGAGCCCCCGACTTCGCCGGCCGGCGAGGAATGAAACCCCTTCGTTGACCGCCAGGCGCGGAAAGCGCCTCAAGAAGGCGCTGGCGCTCTTCCTCGCCCTGGCGGCGTCCGCCGGCGCCTGCGGGCCGCAGGTGGACCAAACGGGCGACGCCCGGGCTTCCGGCGCTTCCGACGCCGGCCGGGCCGAGCCTCCGTCCCACGCCTTCGCGTTCGACTGCGGAGAGGAGCGCGTGGTCGTCGAGTACAGGGGCGTGGAGGAGATCTTCCTCTTTCTCCCAGACACCACCCTCACTCTTCCGCATGTGCGCTCGGAATCCGGCGCCAAGTACAGCGAGGGGGCCATCACCTTCTGGTCCAGGGGTGAGGAGGCGTTCCTCGAGAGGGATGGTCAGATGGTGAACTGCGTCATGAACCGCCGCGCGTCGATCATCGAGGACGCGAAGCTGAGCGGCATGCGCTTCCGGGCCACCGGCAACGAGCCAGGCTGGACCCTGGAGATCGGTTTCGAGACCTCCGTGCTCGTGATGAACTACGGGCAGGACCGTTACGAGTTCGCGGCGCCGGAGCCGTCGGTCGATGCGGAGACCGGCAGGAGGCTCTACGAGCTAGAGCTGGTCGGGCGGACGCTCGTCATCGAGCTCATGAGGAAGGAGTGCTTCGACTCGATGAGCGGCGAGCGCTTCGAGACGACCGTCACCCTGGAGTTCGGCGGCCGGAGCTACCCGGGCTGCGGGCTGGCCCTGCACTGATCAGCCGGAGTTCCGGCCGGCAACGAGCCGGGCTCAGGTGACTGGCGGTCCGGTCAGCGCGGGCGCTTCAGGGTTTCGCACCCGCCTACGGTGGTGCGGAGCCTGGCCGCTGCTGCCCGACTCAGGCTCGCGTCGCGCTTGGGGAGCACAAAGCAGATCCGCTGGTGCACCCACACGCCGACCAGCTGGTCCCGCATGAGGGCCGGAAGGAACTCCAGCTGGAGGACGATCTCTCGGGCCGCATCGTCGAGCGTGGAGTAGCCGCTCGATTCCTTGACGCTTGCCTGGCCAACCTTGCCCCGATCATCGATGTAGAGGACGAGCACGACCGCCGCCTCTATGCCCGCTCGCTGCAGCTCGATCGGGTAGGAACGCTCCACGACGCGCCCGAAGGCCTCTCGGTTCCCCAGGAGAGGCGGTACGTCGTATCGTACGAAGGAGGGTGACGGATCGTCGCGGGAGAGCACCGGAGGCGGCGGAACAGAAACCCCCCGATCGGGGCTGACCGCCGAGGGCTCGATGGACCGGACGGCGAGGTCACCCTCGAGATCGACCTCCGGAGGGAGCGGCAGCGCCGGATGACCAACCGGGGCCGGAGGCTCCGGGATCTGGACGGCGGGCGGGAGTCGGAGCGTACTCAACGGCCATTGCTGCCGAGAAACATACGGCAGACTTGGAATCCGGACGCGGCCAAGGAGCGGAAGAAAGGCCACGTGAAACCCCACGGATAGCACCAGTCCCCACGCCAGCGCGCTCCGGTGCTCGCGGCTCGATCGAAGGGGTGTCGAACCGCCCCACTCGACCGACCGCTGATCCCGTCCGCTGCCCATGTGACCCCTACGTCAGCTCCACCTCGCCCCGTGCCGTGCCGATCGTGGCGATGAGGGCCGGTGCGCGGCCCGACTCCACCGCCAGTTCGACTCCCAAAGCCAACAGCATCGCCCCGATCCGAGCAGGATCAGGATGCTCGGCCCGGAGGCGGAGCAGCGTGCAGCCCTTCGGGGCCGCGCGCGCCGGACTCTCCGTCGTCCCCCAGTCGATCAGGAACGGAATGATGCCATCTCCGAGCACCACATGGGGATCGGTCAGCCGCCAGGCCAGGACGCTCCCATCCGGCCTCTCACGGCCCCCCGACTGGATCTCGCCCAGCTTAACGCCGCCTCGATGGGCGGCCTCGACACGGCCCTCCAGATCCGAGTTCCTCGCCGCCCAAGCCGCCAGTTTGGGCGCGTCAAGTCGATCGATTTCGAAGAGCCGCGGCCGCTCGGGCGGCGGGGCGTCCGGATCCGGCGCCAGGACCTCCAGATACGCTTCGGGACCGAGCGCCAGCAGGGCGTTCCGGGTTCCGTAACTTGGGTGTCGGCCTCCCGGGATCGCTCGGACTCCCAGGATGCTCTCGAGACGCTCCACGCCGGCATCCAGATGGGGCGCCGCGTAGATGAGGTGATCGACGACATTCATCAGATGCGGCGTGCGGCGACCGCGTGCTTGCCGAGCCGCTTCACGACCTCCCACGCGGGTCCCGGGAAGCTGTGCAGACTCTCCATGGTCTTCTTGAACCCCTCCAGAAACCACTCGACGTCCGTCTCCGTGATGTTGAGCGGCGGCAGGAGCTTGACCACATCGAGACCGTGACCGGCCACCTGAGCGAGGATCCGGTGGTCCTCGAGGAGTGGGATCACGACGGCCTGGCAGAAGACGTCGCTGTGCAGCCTGTGGGTCGTGGTCCACGCGGTTCGAAGCCCCAGAGATTCGGGCTCGCCGAACTCGATCCCGATCATGAGGCCGCGCTGCCGGACCTCCTTGATGAACCCGAAGCGCGGCATCATCGCTTCTAGCCCCTCCCCAAGGAGCCCACCCAGGCGCCGGGCGTTCGCCGCAAGGTCCTCCGCATCGAGCACCTGGAGCGAGGCGAGGCCCGCCGCCATCGCCAGGTCCCCCATGCCGAACGTACAGGCGTGCCGGACGCCCTGGTCCATGGCGGTGTAGAGGCTGTCGTGGATCTCCGGGCGGGTGAGCATCGCGCCCACGGGCACGTAGCCGCCCGACAGCGCCTTCGAGACCAGGACGATGTCCGGGTCCAGCCCCTCCACCCACTCGAAGGCGAGAAACTTTCCCGTCCTGCCGAGACCCGTCTGCACCTCGTCGCACACGAGCAGGGCCCCGTGCTTGCGGCACAGCTCCTGGGCCTTCAAGAGGAACCCGTCCTCCGGGATGTAGACTCCCTTCCCCTGGACCGGCTCGAAGATGAACAGGCCGACGTCGCCAGCGGCGAACGCGTGCTCCAGACCCTCGTAGTCGTCGACCTCGACCTCGACGCCGCCGGGCAGAAAGGGTCCGAAGCCGTCGCGGAAAACCGGCTCTCCGTGCAGGGCCAGAGCCCCGTTCGTGAGGCCGTGAAAGGCCCGCTTCAGGTGGACCATCCCCGGCTTGCCCGTGGCGACTCGGGCGAACTTGATCGCCGCCTCAACGGCCTCGGCTCCGGAGTTGCAGAAGTAGACCCGGTCGAGCCCGTTCGGCATCCGTCGCGTCAGTTCCTCGGCGAGCGCCGCCGCGAGCGGGGGCGTGTCGAACGCCGCCCAGCTCGGCAGATCCGCCTCCATCACCTGTGCGAGCGCCCGGCGGATGACCGGGTGGCCGCGGCCGAAGTTGAACAGCCCCCAGCCGCTCATGAAGTCCAGGTAACGCCGCCCTTCCGCGTCCCACAAATAGGACCCCTCTCCGCGGACCCAGCTTCGATCGAACCCGATCGTCCGGAGCATCTTGGCCCACATCGGGCCGATGTGCTCGCGGTAGAGCTCGAAGCTCCGCGGGCGCGTGTCCTGGAAGATCCGCTCGATGTTCAGGTGCAAAGGCCTGCTCTCCGGATTATCCCGGCGCCGGCAACCGCAGCGCCACGATTCCCGCGCGCTGCGACGCCCCGCCTCCGGTGGCCAGGGAACCAAAGGTCCGTGCCACCCAACCAACCGTACCGTAGTTCCGGACGCAAGCAGCGTCCTCTCGTGCACTTGGAAGCTGGAATCGCAATATTGACGGTCAACCTTGTTCGCCGCTCAACGCGGGAGGAGACCATGCCAGAGGAACTCATCGGCGTCGTGACGCACTACTTCGCGAAGCCCGAGGTCGGTGTCGTGAAGCTGAGCGGAGAGCTGAAGGCGGGAGACGTCGTCCGTTTCCACGGCCACACGACCGACTTCGAGCAGGCCGCCGGCTCACTGCAGGTCGAGCACGACACCGTCGAGAGCGCCGCTGCCGGCACGGAGGTGGCCATCAAGGTGGAGGAGCGGGTTCGGAAGCACGACGAGGTCTACCGCGTCACACCATGATGTTCGCGTGGGCGGCGGCCAGCCGGGCCACCGGGACCCGCGGCGGGGAGCAGGAGACATAGTCCAGGCCGATCTCGTGGCAGAACCTGATGGACGCCGGGTGCCCGCCGTGCTCGCCGCAGATACCCACCTCCAACTCGGGCTTTCGCGACCTGCCCCACTCGACGGTCAGGGCCATCATCCGCCCCAGACCGAGCCGGTCCAGAACCTCGAACGGGTTGTCTTGAAGGATTCCCAGCTCGTTGTAGAGCGGCAGGAATTTGTTCTCCGCATCCTCGCGGCTGAAGGAAAACGTCGCCTGCGTTAAGTCGTTGGTGCCAAAGGAAAAAAAGTCCGCCACCTCGGCCAGGCTCTCGGCGCGGAGACAGGCTCGCACGACCTCCATCATCGTCCCGAACTCGAAGTCCACGCTCACGCCGTACTTCTCCTCGACGGCCGCGCTCGCCTCTCTCACGTAACCCCCGACTCGCATGAGCTCCTGGACCGTGCACACCTGGGGCACCATGATCTGCGCGTGTACGTCGATCCCATCCCGGAGGCATTCGGCCGCGGCCTCGAGGATCGCGCACACCTGCATCTTGTAGATCTCGGGGTAGGTGAGTCCGAGGCGCACGCCCCGGTGTCCCAGCATCGGGTTCGTTTCGCGGAGCTCCCGGGCCCGCGCGAGGATCGCTTCCTTCCGGGCGATCGCAACATCCACCTGACGGGTGTCGGCCAGCTCCGTCACGATCTCGGGAAGGCGGCTCGCGGCCGGCGTTTCCGACTCCACCGAACTCACGCCGGCGGTGAGTACCTCCAGCCCGCACACCGCTCTCCGCAGCTGCCGAAGGTGCCGGATCTCGTCCTCGAGGCGGGCTTGCTCCGGCAGAAACTCGTGGATCGGAGGGTCGAGCAGCCGGATCGTAACGGGACGCGGCGACATCACCTTGAAAAGTTGCTTGAAGTCGTCGCGCTGCATCGGCTGCAGGCGGCTGAGCGCGGCGCTCCGCTGCTCCTCGTCTTTTGCGATGATCATGTCGACGACGATCGGAAGACGCTCCGGCGCGTTGAACATGCGCTCGGTGCGGCAGAGGCCGATCCCCATCGCACCGTACTTGATCGCCCGGCGAGCGTCCTCGGGCGTGTCCGCGTTGGCCATCACCTTCAGGCGGGCGGCCTCATCGGCCCAGCGCAGCAGGGTCTCGAGCTCCTCCGAGAAGTCGGCCTCGACCATGGGGATCTCGCCCAGGTAGATGTTCCCGGTCGTGCCGTCGATCGTGAGGACATCTCCCTCCTTCACGACCACCTCTCCGGCGATCAGCTCCCGCAGCCTGACGTCCACCGTCAGGCCCTCGGCCCCCGCCACGCACGGCTTGCCCATACCGCGGGCCACCACCGCGGCGTGCGATGTCTTCCCTCCCCTGCTGGTGAGGATCGCCCGGGCGGCGAAGAACCCGTGGATGTCCTCGGGCTTCGTCTCCTCGCGCACCAGGATCACCGCCTCACCCTGCCGGCCGAGGGCCTGCGCCCTGTCGGCATCGAACACAGCCTTCCCACTGGCGGCGCCCGGCGAGGCGGCCAGCCCCGTGGCGATCGGATCCCCCCGGAAGGCCGGATCGAGGCGAGGGTAGAGCATCTGCTCGAGGTACTCCGGCATCACACGGAGGAGCGCCGCCCGGCGATCGATCAGATCCTCTCCCTCCATCTCCACCGACGTGCGGACCATAGCGCTGGCGTTCATCTTGCCGGCCCGCGTCTGCAGGCAGTACAGCATCCCCTTCTCGATCGTGAACTCGAAGTCCTGCACCTCCCGGTAGTGCCGCTCGAGCTTCTCGCTCAGCTCCTCGAGCTGCCCGTACATCTCGGGCATCTCGCCGGCTAACTCCTGCACGGCTTTCGGCGTACGTATGCCGGCCACCACGTCCTCGCCCTGGGCGTTTAGGAGATACTCGCCGTACAGCTCCTTCTCGCCCGTCCCCGGGTTGCGGGTGAAGGCGACGCCGGTGGCGCTGTCGGACCCCATGTTGCCGAACACCATCGTCACGACGTTGGCGGCTGTGCCATTCGCCATTTCGGAGGTGACCCCGAACTCGCGGCGGTAGTCCAACGCCCGTTTGCCCATCCAGGAGCCGAAGACCGCCTTGATCGCGATCTCGAGCTGCTCGTACGGATCGGCAGGAAAGGCGGCGCCCGTGTGCCTGCGCACCACTCGCAGGAAGCGGCCGGCGACCTTCTCGAGCTCCTCGGCCCCGAGATCCACGTCCGACTCGGCCCCGGCCAGCTCCTTCACGGAATCGAACTGATCGTCGAACAGCTCATCGGGGATCCCGAGGGCGACCTTCCCGAACAGCTGAATGAAGCGGCGGTAGGCGTCGTAACCGAATCGCGGATCGCCCGTATCCTCGATGAGACCCGCCAGGCTCTCCTGGTTCAGGCCGAGGTCCAGGATCGTGTCCATCATCCCCGGCATCGACATGGCGGAGCCGGAGCGCACCGAGACGAGGAGCGGATCCTCGGCGCCGCCGAACCGCTTGCTGGTCGCGCGCTCCAGGACGGCCACCTCCTCCCGGACCTGGTCCATCAGCCCGAGGGGGAGCTCACGAGATTCCAGGTACGCCAGGCAAGCCCCGGTGGTGACCACGAAGCCGGGCGGCACGTTGAGGCCGATCTGGGTCATCTCGCACAGGTTGGCGCCCTTGCCGCCGAGGGTTCGCTTGTCCTTACCGTCTCCGTCCGCGAACGCCCACACCCACCTGCGCCGCTCGGGACTCGCCTGACGGTCGGCACCTTCCCGGCCACCAGCCCTTGCCTGGCCTTCACTTCTCAACGGCGTTGCCATCTCGCACCCTTCAAAGCCGCTTCCACTCCCATGTCCCGGCCGAGGACCGGCCGGTTCGGTAAACCGATATTAAAGATAAGCCCCTCGGGCGGGGAGCGAGACAGCGCTGCCATCAGGCGCTGTAGAGGTCGATGATCCGTTCGATCGCCCGGCCGCAGACGAGGCAGAAGGAATCGGACCGCGTGAACATGATGCAGTCGATCTGCGGGCGGTACAGCCCCTGCGCCTCATACATCGCCCCCTCGAAGGCACCGACCAGCACGGCATAGCGCATCGCCCCCAGGAGCTCCCGCTCGATCTCCTTCTGCTCTCGGAACAGGGCGTCGAACTCCGACTCGGGCGCCGCACTCTCGATCAGCGCCTGCCGGCGCGCCCCGATACCGCGGGCGTGCTCCTCGTACGCCTCCTTGTCCCACGGGGTGGGGAGCGGAGTGCCGGGCTGGACCAGCGCCCGCCACTTCAGTTTCGCCGGATCGCGAAGCGCCGTGATGTTGGGCTCCCACGGCTCGGGATGCTCGGCGTGATCCCGCTCGTAGGCGACGGGAGACGTGTAGTACTCGTCTCCCAACCCGGCAAAGTGGTGCCCGAACTCGTGGACGAAGACATAGTCGGCGAACTCCGTGTCCACCGCCGTCGTTGCCTGGAAGTTGAAGATCCCGCCGCCGCCGTATTGCTTCTCGTTCACCAGGATCTCCACGAACTCGTACGGCACGGCCGATAGCACGTCCCGCAGCATGCGGTTGTCGTACGTGAGGAGGTAGCGCTCCGAGTCGAAGATGTTGTACTCGGCCGATACCGGGGTTCGCCGGAACTCGCCGACGTGGGGACGGTTCACGCCCGACGTTGCCGATGGCAGATCGATCGCCCGCACGTTGAAGTCCGCCTTCCGGCTCCGGAAGGGCTCGGTCTGAAACAGCCTGTCCACCAGGCGCCGGGCATCGGCGTGAAACTTCTCCATCTCCTCGGCGGTGTAGCCCTCGCCGATGAGGACGAGGTCGACCTTCCGATCCGGCGGGCCGTTCTCGAAGATCGTCCACACGCTCCCGACGGATCGCAGATCCGCGGAGTTCACGAAGCGCGAGTTCGGATCGACCGTCGTGGACCAAACTTCGTGAAACGCCTGATCCCCCTCCCTCTTCTTGAGAACGACCTGCACGCTTTCCATGGGCCACGGAAAGCGGAGGGACTCGTGGAAGGTGCGGTGGACGCGAGCGGCCTCGGCCGTCGTCTCCCACTCGCCGAAAATCGAGGCGAAGCCGCGGGAGTAGATCACCCGGTTCGTCGCAGGATCGATCACCTCGAACAGATACGGGCCGAGGTTGGTATCATCCAGGAGCTGCGTCCGGCTGCCTGCCCATGGACCGTCCGCCACGACCCGGTCGAGCGAGATGATCTCCTCGCCCATGCCGCCCGTGTGGAAATAGTCGACGCGCATCGTCCGGTCGGTGAAGAACCCGCCGAAGCCTTGTGCCGCCGCTCCCTGCGCCCCCTGCGAAGCGGGCTCCGCCGCCGCCTGCGAGGCGGCTTGCCGTGCGGCGGCCGGGGCGGCGAGCGCCAAGCCGGTCCCGAGGAGAAGAAGGGCAAGAGGGGAGTGAAGGCGAGGGGCTCTGCGGTGCGCGCGACTTCTCATCGTGTCTCCCCGCTATGAAGGGCTCTGTCCGGCCGAGCATTCGATATCTGACGCTCGAGTTAACCTCACGCCGTTCCCGTCGGTGGACAACCGCCTGCCTGCTGCCGACTATGTTAGGACAGCCCAGCCTCCGCTTTTCTCAAGGGTCCCGGATAGAGCGAGCCGGAACCGGCCAACGGGACCGATGGGTGCGGCCCACAACCGGGAGATCACCATGCAAAGCATGAACACGCAGCGACTCTTCCTCGGCGGTCTCGTTGCGGGCGTCGTCCTCAACATCCAGGAGTACGTCGTGAACGGCATCGTTCTCAAGGAGGAGTGGGAGGCGGCCATGCAGACGGCCGGCCTGCAGACCTATTCGACCTCCGGCATCATCATGCTCGTCCTCATGACCCTCGTCCTGGGCTTCATCTCGGTTTGGCTGTACGCGGCGATCCGGCCGCGCTTCGGCCCCGGACCGCGGACGGCCGTGTACGCGGCTTTTCTGGTGTGGCTCCTCGTGTGGGTCGTGCCCACCGTCTACAACAGCCTCGCCCCGATCTTCCCTCCCGGCCTGATGATGACCGCCAGCGTGTTCGCCCTCTTTGAGCTTCCCATCGCGACCGTGGCCGGAGCTTGGCTCTACAGGGAGGAGCCGGCGGCCACGGACACGGGATCCGGAGGCTTTGGGGAAAGCTCGATGGGCTGACAAGGGCCGCAGGCCGAGACGGCGGCGGGATCCCGCACCGCCGCTGGATCTCGCACTCGGTCTCACGACTCCTCCTCGGAAGTACATGGAGACCAGGCCGGCAGGTAGTCGTTGGCCTCGTGCCTCGTGAGGTTCCGGCTGGGACCGCCATCTATCGACACGAGGTACACGTCCGCCTGCCCGCCCACGATCGCCGTGTAAGCAACGCGGTCCCATAGGGGCGAGGCAGAGCTCTCGCCGCCCGCTCCCGCGCCGGCCGCGAGCGTGCGATCCTCGATCGCGTCCACATCGACGAGGAATACGCGGCCCTCGCTCCCAGAGCTCTCCGCCATGAGCAGCCTGCGCCGATCCGGCAGCCACGCGCGCGGCTCGCCGGCTCCCGTGTCCACCCTGCGCGGATCCCCGCCGTTCGCGCTCACGATGTACGTGCCGCGACCTTCGGCGAACGCGAGCATCGTTCCCCCTGGCGACCACACGGGCCTCGGCAGACTCCAGGCGCGGGAGCCCGACACCTCGACAACCGGCCTCAGCCCGGCGCCATCCGGGCTCATCACCTGCAGGGCGGTGTCGTCACCACGCTTCGATCCGAAGGCGATCAGACGACCATCGGACGACCACGACGGAAAGGCGTGCACGCCCTCGAGATCCGTGAGCCTTCTCTGACCTCCTCCGTCGACCTCCACCACGTAGATCGCGGAGTTCCCCCCGCCGCTCTCCAAGGAGGAAGCGAACGCAATGCGGGTCCCGTCCGGAGACCACGAGAAGCCCATCGATGCTGGCATGTCGCTCACCCGACGAAGATCCGTGCCGTCTGCGTTCACGACGTAGAGGAACGCGTGGAATCTCAGATCTGCGTACGGGGCGAAGAGCTCCTCGTCCTCCTTCGTGACCGACAGGAAGGCGATCCGGCCCCCATCGGGCGACCATTCGATACCCAGCGCCCCCGGCATCAGGACCAGCAGCCTGGCGTCGCCTCCCTCCGGGCTGAGGACGTAGATCCCCGGCCCCTCGGACCGATCCGAGCCGAAGGCGATCAGGCTCTCGCAAGCCGCCTGGGCGGAGAGGACGGAGGGGCGAAGAACGGACAGAACCATGCACGCCGGCAAGGCGGCACACGCGAGCAGAACGACACGCGCCGCAAGGGAGGCACGCGCCCGCAGCGCAGCACGCGCCTCAAGAGAAGCGAAGATCCTGGGTGGAGCGTTCATGTCCATCAAGTTGACAGGAGGCCGGGTTCCACGCCACTTGAAGGCCGCCCATCGCGGTGCCCCAGCGGGCACCCGGCTACCCATGACGCCATGACCCAGGGAGGGATCTCATGCTGGCATCCAAGCGAATCGCAGCCTTGGCCTTCGCAGCGGCCGCTGCCACGGCCTGTGCTCCGAGCGGAGGAGGTGAGGAGGCGCCGCCTCCGGTAGACCTCGTGGCGGAGGAACAGGCCGTCCGCGATCTCAGCATCCAGTGGATGGAGGCGTACAGGGCGCAGGACGCGGCGACCATCGTCAACCTCTTCGCTCCGGACGGTGCGATCTTCTTCGACGGCGAGCTCCGCGAGGGCCGGGAGGCGATCCAGGCGAACATGGAGAGCGAATGGTCGGAGTCCCCCGACTTCACCATCGCCTGGAGCACCTCGTCCGTCGAAATGGCCGGCTCGGGGGATCTGGCCGTGGAGCGAGGAGCGTGGGAGTATGACCCGGACGGAGCCGGCGAAGCCGAAGGGGTCAACGGTCAGTACGTGACCACTTGGAAGAAGATCGACGGCCAGTGGCAGGTGATCATGGACGTCGGAGGTGTCCTAAGCCCCGAGGAGGAGGCGGAGGAAGCGGCGGAGGAGTAGCGGCGCAGCAGTAGCGGTGC
>DAOVWI010000157.1 GCA_030636765.1 Gemmatimonadales bacterium | reverse complement strand
CTTGCCATGTCGATGCTGCGTCGAGAGGGCCTCTCCAAACTGACGGGCCGGGAGAGGTATGTCGATGACCTCCCTCTGGAGGATTTCCTGTGGGGCGCCACCGTTCGAAGCCCCGCTCCCCGCGGACGGATCGCCGAGATCCGCTTCGGCCGCGGCGTCGATTGGGCGGAGTTCGTCGTCGTGGACCACACCGACATCCCCGGCCGCAACGCGGTCTACCTCATGGAGCACGATCAGCCCGCCCTCGCACCGGGCTACGTCCGGCACGTGCATGAGCCCGTGCTGCTGCTCGCGCATCCTTCCCGTGAGATGCTCCGCCGCGCGATCCGCGAGGTGGAGGTCGTTGTGGACCCCGATCCACCCATCCTGGATTTCCGGGTCGCGCCGGCACCGGAACAGATCCAGTACGGGAACGACAACGTTCTCAAACGCCTAAGGATCGAAAAGGGCGATGTCGAGCGGGCTCTGGCCGAGGCCCCGGTCGTGGTGGAGGGGGTTTACGAGACGGGCGCCCAGGAACACGTCTACCTGGAGACGCAGGGGATGCTGGCTTACCTGGATGGCGACGTGCTCGTCCTCCACGGATCCATGCAGTGCCCGTACTACATCGTCAAGGCCCTGGTCCCGGCGCTCGACCGGCCGGAAGAGCGCATCCGCGTCATCCAGGCACCGACGGGCGGCGGCTTCGGGGGCA
Organism: Gemmatimonadales bacterium; assembly: GCA_030636765.1. Classification (GTDB taxonomy): domain Bacteria; phylum Gemmatimonadota; class Gemmatimonadetes; order Palauibacterales; family Palauibacteraceae. The sequence continues at coordinate 4,315 of DAOVWI010000157.1, read as the reverse complement.
AGGAGGAGTTCCCCTCGACCCTCGCCCTGCACGCGGCGCTCCTCTCGCTCAAGTCCGGCAAGGCGGTAAAGGTCATATACGACCGCGTCGAGGACATGGTCGCGACGACGAAGCGCCACCCATCGCGGATCCGCCACCGGACGGGCCTCGACGAGAACGGCCGCCTGCTCGCGCAGGACATCGACGTCATCCTGGATGGGGGCGCGTACGTGACGCTCACGCCCGTCGTCCTCAGCAGGACGATCATCCACGCGGCCGGCCCCTACGACTGCGAGAACGTACGCATTCTCGGGCGCGCGATGTTCACCAATGTGGTCCCGTTCGGGGCCTTTCGGGGCTTCGGGAACCCACAGGCGCACTTCGCCATCGAGCGTCACATGGATGTCATCGCCCACCAGATGGGCATCGACGCGATCGAGCTGCGCCGGATCAACCTGATCTGCGAGGGAGGGACGACCGCGACCGGCCAGGTGATTCGAGATGGGGTCGACCGGCCGGCCGTCCTGAGCCGCGCCCTCGAGCTGGCCGACTTCGAGAAGAGGCGCAGGGAGCACTGGGTCCGTAATTCGGAGCACCGCTACCTTCGCCGCGGAATCGGGGCCGCGATGGTCTACCACGGAGCCGGATTCACGGGAAGCGGGGAGGTGGTCCTGGCCTCGCGGTTGCACGTGCAGGGACATCCGGACGGTCGCGTGGAGGTGCTGGCCGCCAACGTCGAGATGGGTCAGGGCACGATCACGGTCTTCACGCAGATCGTCGCGGACCGCCTCGGATACGATCCCGGCGACATCGTGGTCGCCGAACCGGACACGCACCGCGTGCCGGACAGCGGTCCCACGGTCGGCTCCCGTACGGCCATGGTCGTGGGCCGGCTCCTCGAGGCAGCGTGCGACGACCTGCGGCGCCGCACGGGACTCGGCGCGGACTCGCGCGGCGCAGAGGTCAGGGAGGCGATCGTCGCCTGGCACATCGAGCACCCGGAAGAGCACCTGCTCGGCAAGGCACGCTACGAACCGCCGCCGGGCATCGAGTGGGACGACGAGAAGTACAGGGGTGACGCCTACGGCACCTTCGCCTGGGCGACGCAGGTGGCCGATGTGGAGGTCGATCTGCGCACGTACCAGGTGCGAGTTCTGGACTTCGTATCGGTGCAGGAAGTCGGGAAGGTGCTGAACGAGACCTTGGCCCGCGGCCAGATCCAGGGAGGCGTGGCGCAGGGCGTCAGCTGGGCCCTGCTCGAGGAGTGCGTGTGGCGGGACGGCGCGATGGAGAACGGCCAGCTCACCAACTACATCATCCCGACCACCTGCGATCTGCCGCCGATCCGGGTCGAGTTCATGGAGGTGCCGTACGAGTACGGCGCACAGGGCGCGAAGGGAATCGGCGAGCTGCCGCTCGTGGGAGCGGCTCCGGCCGTCCTGAACGCGGTGGCGGCCGCGACCGGGCGCGAACCGGCCGAGATCCCGCTCACCCCGGAACGGCTCATGGTGCTGCTGACGAGCGACAAGGGGAAAGAGGGCCCGGAATGAGCCAGAGGAAGACGGCCGGCCGGGGCGCGGCGGCGGGGGAGCTGCGGATCTCGTTTACCCTGAACGGCGAGCCGGCCACGCTCGAGGTGTCCCCGTCGGAGCGGCTTCTGGACATCCTCCGCTACCGCCTGGGACTTCCCGGCACGAAGGAGGGCTGCGCGGAGGGCGAGTGCGGCGCCTGCACGGTCCTGCTCGACGGCCTCCCCGTCGACTCCTGCCTCGTTCCCGCCTACCAGGTGCGGGGACGCCGCGTCGAGACGATCGAGGCGCTGGACCCGGCGGACATGGCCCACTACCACGCCCGCGGAACGACCCAGTGCGGCGCCTGCACGCCGGGCGTGGTCGTGACGGCCAGCTGGATCGTCCGCCATCCCGAGCTCCTCGAGACCCACTCCATCCGGGATCTCATGGCTGGTAACCTGTGCCGCTGCACCGGTTACGACGGGATCATCGAGGGCGTGGTCGACGAGCTGGAGGAGCGCGGCGGGAGCGCCGGGCCGGGAGCGCACCGCTCGTGAGGGTCCTGCTGCCGGGAGCGCACCGCTCGTGAGGATCCTGCTGCCGGGCACGCTCGAGGAGGCGCTCCAGATGCTGGCCGCCACGCCCGACGCAACCCCGATGGCGGGCGGCACAGACCTTCTCGTCCACTGGCCGCAGCACCCCGAGCTTCACGAGCGGAGCTACGTGGACCTCTCCGGCCTGGAGGATCTGCGGCCGCACCGCTGGACGGACCACGAGCTCGTGCTCGGTGGACTCACGAGCTACTGGGACGTGATCACGGATCGTCGCGCGAGGGTGGAGCTCCCCCTCCTCATCGAAGCGGGCAGACAGGTGGGGGCGGTCCAGATTCAGACGCGCGGCACGTGGGCCGGCAACATCGCGAACGGATCGCCGGCAGCCGATGGGGTGCCCGTCCTGATGGCATACGACGCTCTAGTGGTCCTGCAGTCGACGCGCGGGCGGAGCGAGGTGCCGCTGGCGGAGTTCTACGTCGGGTACAAGGAGATGAGGCGGAAACCCGACGAGCTCATCACGCAGATCCGCCTGCCGAGAAGGGAGTACGACCTTCAGATCTTCGAGAAGGTGGGATCCCGGCAGGCTCAGGCCATCACAAAGGTGGGCATCGCGATCACCCACTCGGCCGCCGGCTGGCGTGTCGTGTCCAACAGCATGGCACCGTTCGTCTGCCGTTGTCATTCCATGGAGCGGCTGCTCCAGGACGGCCGGCCCGTCTCGTCACCCGACGATCTTCTGCCTGCGATTCGGGAGGACGTGTCGCCGATCGACGACATCCGCTCCACCGCGGAGTACCGGGAGCGAGTCATGGCCAGGGTCCTCTACTACGATCTGCTCGATGTCTGCCCTTCGTTCTCCTAGAGCGTGCGACGGCAAGCTCGGCTCCGGCAGGGGGTGGGGTCCGCTCGCCGCGACGCTCCTCCTCGCCCTGCTCGGAGCCGGCTGCGCGGGCGAAGCGGAGGGACCGCCCGCCCTCTACGTTGATCCGGCGGACTACGATTTTTCGGCGAACCCCGAGCTTCTGGAGCGGATTCGCTCGGACCCGCACGGCTACTTCCGCTTCATTAACATCCCGTTCAGCCAGCACGTGTGTGAGCTCTTCGCCGACCGCATCGACGAGATGAGCTCGGAGCAGCGCCGCTCCTACCTGCTGAACCTGCACGGCGACGCGCACCTCGAGCAGTATGCGGTCACGGATCTCGGCCGAGGCCTGACCGACTTCGACGATTCGTCGGCAGGACCGCCGGTGATCGACTTGCTGCGCTTCGCCGTCTCGCTGCGGCTCACCAGCCGAAGCAACGATTGGGACGCGGCGACGGAAGAGGAGCTGATCCGAACGTTTCTCGCGGGCTATCGGGCCGCTCTGGAGCAGCCGACCATCGTCGCCCACGATCCCTCGGTGGTCGAGGGTCTGCGCTCGACCTTCACGCAGGACACGGCCGGGTACTTCGAGCTGGTGGATTCGCTCATGCAACCCATGCCTCCGGCGCTGGAGGAGGAGCTGCGCTCGGCGATGATCCGGTTCGCCGAGGTGGCGGTGCGAGAGCACCCGGAGGTTTCGGTCGAGTACTTCGAGCCGGTGCGGATGGGCTACCTCAAGCTCGGCGTGGGAAGCGCCCTGGACACGAAGTTCATCGTCCGGATGCGCGGGCCGACCGACGATCCGATCGACGACGACGTACTCGAGGTCAAACAGGTCCGTGACCTGGGTGACATCGAGTGCATCGAGGCGGTCGAGGACGATCCGTTCCGTATCCTGCTCAGCCAGGCACGGATCGCATACGAGCCGTTCCGCTGGCTGGGCTACCTTCGCCTGGGCGACAACAACTTCTGGACGCACGCCTGGGTACAGAACTACCGGGAGCTCGACGTGGACGAGTCCTTCAGCTCACCGGGAGAGCTCGTGGAGGTCGCCTTCGACGTCGGAGTCCAGCTTGGAATCGGCCATCACAAGATGGCGGCGGCCCCGTTTGACGAGATGCTCCGGCAGCAGAGCCTGCAGAGGCACCTGGAGCATCCGAACGAGGTGAGCGCGATCAGCCTCGAACTCGCCGACGACGTGATCGAGGCCTGGCGACAGTTCACGGCGGCGCTCGACTAGCAGCGGCATTCGGCTAGAGGCCGGCGGCCCGCTCCTCTCGCTCTCGCAGCTCAGCCCGCCGGATCTTTCCGCTGACCGTCTTGGGGAGTTCCGCCACGAACTCGATCCTTCGAGGGTACTTGTACGGGGCCGTGAGTCGCTTGACGTGCTCCTGAAGCTCGCTTGCAAG
>DAOVWI010000133.1 GCA_030636765.1 Gemmatimonadales bacterium | reverse complement strand
GAGCGGGTAGAGGATCACGACCATCAGCAACAGGTTCATCCGATGCCTCCTATTTCGGGCGAGCGGGAGCGAAGGCCCGTCCCGCGATCAGGTCGGTTCTCCAGCGAAACCGGCGCGTGTCCTTGGCAGGGTTGTCGAGGAGCGGCGAGGGGATCGTGGCGGCGAGCATCGCCGCTTGCCGGCGAGACACCGCCGACACGGGGATCCCGAAGTACTCGCGCGAGGCCGCGTCCACCCCGAAGAGGCCCGGCCCGAGCTCGATGATGTTCAGGTAGAGCGCCAGGATCCGGCTCTTCGGCAGCTCCTTTTCGAGGCGTCTCGTGATGAACGCCTCCCTCAGCTTACGCGTCGGGGCGCGCCGGGGGGACAGGTAGACGTTGCGGGCGAGCTGCTGCGTGATCGTGCTGGCGCCCCGCGGCATCTCGCGTTCTCTCCGCGCCTTCTCGAATGCCGCTCGAATCTCGTGCCAGTCGAAGCCCGAGTGATCGTAGAAGCCGGCATCTTCCGAGACCAGCACGGCGCGGCGGAGAGAAGCGGGGACGTCCGAGAGCTGCACGGGGTGATACCTGATCCGCAGCGTATCTCCACGGCGCACCGCCTGGGCGATGCGGATTCGCATGTACGCCGTCGTATCCGGCCAGGCCTCCGCCAGGGAGCTGACGTCGGGGAGGGTCGCCCATCCGATGCCGAGCCAGGAGAGCACGATCCCGGCGAGCACGGCCGGCACCACGATGCCCGGTCGTCGGAGGGTCACGCCGATCCGGTGTCTCACGCCTCGCTCAGGTTCGGACGATCTCCTGGAGCGAATCGATCTGCTCCGCTCCGCCGAGGACGATCAGATAGTCCTCGGCCCGGATCTCCTCGTCGGGTCCCGGATTGTAGATGAAAGCCCCCTCGCCGTGCTGGATCGCGATGACGATCAGACCGGTTCTGTTCCGGATCCGAGCTTCCGCGAGGGTCACGCCGGCCAGCGGAGAGCCGACGGGCACAAGGATCTGCTCGAGCCGGAGCGTGAGTTCGCCGCCCCCGGTGACCACGTCGAGAAAGCTGACCACCTGCGGCCGCAGGAGGATCGCCGCCATGCGGCTCCCGCCGGTGATCGTGGGGCTGATCACGTGATCCGCACCGGCCTTCAGGAGCTTGCTGATCCCCTCCTCGTCCGTCGCCCGGGCTACGACCTCCAGGTCCGGGCAGAGGCCCTTGGCACTGAGGCAGACGAACAGGTTGGAGATCTCGTCCTGAAGGGCGGCGACGAGCCCTCTGGCCGTCCAGATGTGCGCCTCGTCCAGCGACTCGTCCTTGGTCGCATCGGCCTCGACGACGAGCATGTCATCCCGCATCGCCCGGATCTGCGCGGCCCGGTCAGGGTCCTGCTCGATCACGACGTAGGGCACTTCGGCGTGGACGAGCTCACGGATCACCTGCAAACCGGTGCGTCCTGCTCCGCAAACGATGATGTGGTCTTTCAGCTGCTTGATCTTCCGCATGGTTTTTCGGGCTCGGAAAACGTTGGCGAGATCCATCTCGACGATGGCCGACGTGATGATTGCGAACCAGAGCCCCATCGTAGTGAGGCCCCCGGCCAGCAGGAACCCGGTGATGAGACGACCCTGATCCGTCAACGGCTGCACCTCCTGGTATCCGACCGCGGAGAGCGTGATGATCGTCATGTAGAGGGCGTCGGACACGCTCCAGCCGGGAAACTGGAGGAAGGCAACCGTGCCGGAGATCGTCAGGACAGCCACGAGAGCCAGGACGAAGAGCGTGCGGCGAAGGAAGATTCGAACCTCGGGCATCAGCGACACACCTGCCCCGCCGCTCCAGTCGCGGCCTCTCGGCCCCGATCCTCCCGAGCTCATTTCAGGCCGGCTTGGTCGAGCTAAAGGCGTTTTCACTCACGTCCGCTCGATCCGACGAATCGCGCATTGCCTTGCGCGATCCCTCCCTTGACGCTCCCTGAGGCCCCATCTAACCTGAGTCTGTTCGTCCGCCCCTTCCGGCCTTCCCGCACCTTCAACGACAGGAGCGACCGTGAACAAGACCGATCTGACCGAATCGCTGGCGAGCCGGGCCGGAATCTCCAAAGCGGAAGCACGGCGTTGCGTCGACGCCCTCTTCGACACTCCCGGCGGCATCATCGTGCGCGCCCTGAGTCGAAACGAGAAGGTCCGGATCACCGGCTTTGGGATCTTCGAAGCCCGCACTCGGAAGGCCAGATCGGGGCGCAACCCGCGCACTGGCGAGAAGATCCGGATCGCCGCCAGCAGGACCGCGATCTTCCGGGCCGGAAAAGGGCTGAAGGGCTCGCTGTAATCTCTCAGCGCCCCGAGCCGCCCTGGCGTCCACGCCCCGAGCCGCCAGGGCGCCCACGTCCCGAGCCGCCCGAGTGTCCTCGCCCGGCGCCCACGTCACGATCGCGACGAGCGGACACCTCTCGGCCCTTGATCCGCACGCTTCGCAGGCGCTCGATGACGCGATCGGCGATCTCCGCATCCACGTCCACCAACGTGAAGCTGGGCCGGATCTCGATCAGACCGATCTGACCGCCCGCCGCCCCCGTCTCTCCGGTGATCGCGCCTACGATGTCGCCAGGCCCCGCGCCGTCCTTGCGGCCCACGCCGAGGAAGATCCGCGTCCACGCCGGAAGGACGGTCTCTTTCGGAACGTCCCTGGCCGCCGGAGCCGGCTCGCGCACCGGCCGCTCGCGCAGCAGGCTCGCCAGGGCGCCGGCCACGATGGCTGCGGGGTGCTCCTCGAGCAGCGGCTCGAGGAGGAGGAGCTCGGCGGATACGTCGTTCTCCGCGAGACGGCTTCTGACCGCCTCGCGAAACCGCTCGACGGCCTCCCCTTTCTCCGGCGTGGGAGTTCGTATGGCCCGGAGTTGCCAGCCCCCGCGGCGAGCCAGGAGCCGGAGCTGCACCGCGTGCCGGGCCTCGATGAGGGCGATTGTCCGACGGGCTCCCACCATGTCCTCGGTGAAAGCGGCGAGCTGGTCGGGCGGGCCCCAGCGGATGAGGACTCTCGGCCCGAGTCCCTCGGCGGCGTCGGCATCGGCGCCGGCGGCACCAGCACCGTGGACGACCAGCGTCCCGGAAGAGGTAGCCTCGGATGCGACGGCCACGCCGCGAGCGGCGAGCCCTGCGCGCACCCGACTGGAGGTCTCTCGATCCGGGCACTTCACCAGCGATCGAATCGGCGAGTCGGACTCTTCCCGTGCTGACTCGGCCTCATCCCGCGCCGCGTCGGTGATTGCGGCCGCCAACAGGTCGAGCCGCTCCGTCTCCCGGGCCGCTGCGCCGTACCACAGAACCTCGCCGCGCGGCTCCTGAGCGCCCTCCACCTCCCCGAAGAGCTCCTCCGGCCAGCGGCGTGCTCTCGAAAACCGGCGTTCCAGGAGCCTGGCCAGGTCGCCCTCGAACGAGCCGCTGGCCACGATCTTCTGGATCTCCGTGCCCACCGTGTCGAGGAGCGCCTCGACAGCGGGCCACTCCTCCAGGCGTAAGATCTGGTCCGCCCCATCCACGCAGATGATGCGTAGGGCCGACGTTCCGAGCCGCCCTCCGCGAATCTCCGCGAGGAGAGCGGCAGGGCGCCCTACGACGACATCTGCGGTGGTGGCGTCGGTGGCGGAGGCGTCCTCCCGCGTCCCCTGCATGGTGTCGGCGAGCGGGGGCCACGCGAGGGTGCGAAGAGGAGGACTCGCTGCGTCGGCAGCCGGCTGGGTCAGGGCGGCAGCGCAGCGCAGGGCGGCGTCACGCGTGGGAACCAGGACGAGCGCCTGCATGCCCTTCTCCGGCTCGCAAGCCGCCCCCACGGCTTCCGCGAAGACGCGCTCATGACCGGAGCCGGCGGCGGCGAGCATGGCGATGTGGCGGCCTCTTCCGATCGCGGGCCGAAGCTCGCGCAGGACGTCGGGCTCCCGGATCGAGTCGCTGTCCTCCATGGCTGTCTCGCGATCGGAGGGCCGGCGCTTACGCGGCCCCGGTTGACGGCTCCGAGAGAATCGGCCTAGTGTGCGGCCGGCCAGAGCACCCGGCCAGTTGACGAGCCGGCAATGTGGTACGTCTGGCCGGCGTTTGCCACCCGATCCGGAGCGACCGCATGCTCAGCCCGTTCCTCTTCGTACACGCGGCCTCACTCCTGCGCTCCTCTCACCTGTCGGCTCAGGGCGACTCGGGGCGCTCGTTCTCCGATCTCCTGGCCTCCGTTCAGTCCTTCGTCTGGGGGCCGCCGCTCATCGTCCTGCTCGTGGGAACGGGGCTCTATCTGACGTTGCTCCTCCGAGGGCTCCAGTTCCGCCAGCTGAAGCACTCGCTCTGGCTGGCGCTGGTGAAACGGCGCGAGGAGGGAGCCGAAGGCGACATCTCCCATTTCCAAGCGCTAATGACCGCGCTCGCTGCCACCGTAGGGACGGGCAACATCGTGGGTGTGGCGACGGCTATCGCATCGGGCGGCCCGGGAGCGCTCTTCTGGATGTGGATGACGGGCCTCGTGGGCATGGCGACGAAGTACTCGGAGGCGGTGCTGGGCGTGCGCTTCCGCGAAACGGACGACAGGGGGGAGATGTCCGGCGGTCCGATGTACTACCTGAAGCACGGCATCGGCGGTCGGCTCGGCCGGGTGCTCGCGTTCGTGTTCGCCCTGTTCGCCTCCGTCGCCGCGTTCGGGATCGGAAACGGCGTCCAGTCCCAGGCCGTGGCCGATGCGCTGAACCGGTCTTTCTCCATTCCACACTGGCTGACGGGCGTCGTCGTCGCCACGCTGGTTGCGGTGGTGATACTCGGCGGGATCAAGTCGATCGGCCGGTTCACCGGCGTGTTCGTTCCGATGATGATCATCCTCTACATGGCTGGAGCGGGGCTGGTCATCCTTCTGCACCTGGAGCGGGTTCCCGAGGCGCTCCGGCTCGTCTTCACCGGGGCGTTCACCCCGATGGCGGTCGGGGGTGGTGCGCTCGGCTACACCGTCGCCCAGGCCGTTCGCTTCGGGGTCGCCCGTGGCATCTTTTCGAACGAGTCCGGCCTCGGCACGGGGGGCATCGCCGCTGCGGCAGCGCAGACCGCCGAGCCCGTCCGGCAGGGGATGGTCTCCATGACGCAGACGTTCATCGACACGATCGTGGTCTGCTCCTTCACGGGCATCGCCATCCTGAGCACGGGCGCGTGGAGCACCGGCGTCGACGGAGCGAACCTCACGCAGCTGGCCTTCAGCAGCGGTCTGCCAGGCCAGTTCGGCGGCGCCATCGTTGCGGTCAGCCTTTCCTTCTTCGCCTTCAGCACCATGCTCGGATGGTCATACTACGGTGAGCGCAACCTCGAGTACCTGCTTGGAGTGAAAGCGATCGTTCCGTACCGGGTGCTCTTCGTGGCGGTGATCGCGGTGTCCGCCGTGGCGAAGCTGGACGTCGTGTGGCTGCTCTCGGACATCATGAACGCCCTGATGGCCTTCCCGAACCTGATCGGACTGCTCCTGCTCTCCGGGCTCGTCTGGCGTGAGACCCGCTCCTACTTTGCCCGCCACGCGGACGGGCCCTAACAGGTCGCTGAAGAACAAATGGACAGGCTTCTCCGTCGCTCGGCGGTCGGCGGCATGCTAGGAGGTCTCCTGTTCGTCGGGCTCGCGATGTACATGAACCGGGCCAACGGAGCGGCGCTGCTCGACAACCTCGGACCGCTCGCCTTCACCGCCGCGATCGGTGCGACGATCGGAGGTCTGGTGGCGCCACTCTTCCGGCGGCGGTAGCCGGATGTGGGTGAGCGCTTGCGGCTAGCCGCCGAAACGGGGGTAGTGTCCGAGGTCGTAGGCCCGGATGGACAGGACCTCTCGATCCTGGACCCCAAGCTCGGCGAGGGTGAGGGACTCGTCGGGCAGGCGCTTCTCGGCGTACTCCACGTAGAAGTCGGCCGGGTCATCGGTGTCACGAAGGAGCAGGGAGCGCAGGCCGAGTCGCTTTGCCTCATCCAGGGTGGTCGTCGCAGGCAATTCGGCGACGTGCTCCAGCCAACGGTCCGGCATGATCAGGCGTACCGTGAGGAGCGGCGCCGACGACGGAGGAGTCATGCTACGCCCGTCCGAGGGTGTACAGGAAACGTTTGGTGACGTCCGTCACGTCCAGGCCGACGACGCGGTCGGTGGAGGCGT
>DAOVWI010000214.1 GCA_030636765.1 Gemmatimonadales bacterium | reverse complement strand
CGAGCGCTCGCCACCATCGTCTTCGTGGGCGTGCAGCCCACGTTCACGCAGCTCCCGCCGACGTGCTCGCGCTCGATGATCGCGACGGGCCGGCCGGCGCGGGCGAACGCCTGGGCGAGCGGCTTCCCTCCCTGCCCCGTGCCGATGACGATCGCGTCGTACCTGTCCCTCGAGCTCATTCCAAAAGGCCCTTTCCGTGCGTGGGCGCCGTGGACGCTCAGGGCGCGCTAAGCGTAGGCGCGGCTACTCGAACAACGCCCTGACCTCGGTCTTGATCACCTTTCCCATCGCGTTCCGGGGCAGCGCGTCGAGCAGCCGTAGCTCGCGCGGGATCTTGTAGGCGGCGAGCCGCTCCTTCGCCCACGCCCGCAGCGCCTCCACCGTGAGCGCTTCGGCGGCGGGTCCATCCTCCTCGGCGAGCTCGCCATCCCCGGCCTCGAGGACGGCCACGCACACCCGCTCGCCCCACTCGGGATCCGGAACGCCCACGACCGCACAGTCGGCGATCGCCGGGTGCGTGCGCAGCACCTCCTCGACCTCGAGTGCCGAGATCTTGTATCCGCCGGTCTTGATGATGTCGATCGACGTGCGGCCGAGGATCCGGTAGTACCCGTCCTCCACGACGGCTTCGTCTCCCGTGTCGAACCAGGCATCCCGAAACGCCTCCCGGGTCGCCTCGTGTCGTTTCCAGTACTCGAGGAAGACGCCGGGCCCGCGTACCTGAATACGGCCTGGCTTCCCCTCCTCGAGAATCGGGTCTCCGTCGTCGTCCACCAGCCGAACGCGAATGCCCTGCAGCGGCCGACCGACCGTCCCGGGGCGGCGCTCGCCGTCGAGCGGATTGGAGAGGGCCATGCCGATCTCGGTCATCCCGTAGCGCTCAAGGAGGGCGTGGCCGGTGATCTCTCGCCACCGCTCGAAGACGGCGGCCGGCAGGGCCGCCGAGCCCGAGACCATCAGGCGAAGCCGGCCGGCGGCCTCGGACATCGCGGCCCGCTCGGAGGCCGAGGCGTTCTCCCACGCGGCGATCAGCTTCACGTATGCGGTCGGCACGGCCATGAAGAGCGTCACCCCGCCGGCCACGAACCGCTCCCACACGGCATCGGCGTCAAACCGGGGCAGCATCTCGCACGTCGCTCCGGAGCAGAGCGAGCACAACAGCGCGTTCACGATCCCGTGCGTGTGATGCAGGGGGAGCGCGTGCAGGATGTGGTCGTCCCGGCTCCAGCCCCACGCCTCGACCAGCGCCGTGACCTGCGCCGTCAGGTTGCTGTGGGTGGTGACCGCACCCTTCGGACCGCCCGTCGTGCCGCTCGTGTAGAGGATCAGGGCGCGTCGGAAGGGCTGGACATCCGGGAGACGCTCGCGGGTGGCCCCCTCTCCACGGACGACGCTCGTCGTCGAGCGCAGCGTGGCACCGCGCGCATCCGCCAGCGGAGAGAGCCTCCCCTCGAAGAGCGGATCGTACACGACCGTGCCGGCACCGCTGTCGGCCAGCACGTAGTCGATCTCCGGAGCCGGGTGGTCGATGCAGAGCGGCACGGCGATCCCTCCCGCCCTCCAGATCCCCCACAGCGCCGCTACGTAGTCGAAGCCCGGGGAAACCATGAGCGCGACGGGCTCCTCCAGGAGGTCGGACCGCTCGCCGAGCAGCGAGCGCGCGATGCGCGCCGAGGCACCGAGCAGGTTGCCGTACGGATGCAGGCCCCGGCGGTCGACGATCGCCGTCCGTCCCTCGAACGTGGCGGCCCGATTCACGATCGGCAGGCCGGAGTGGGCGTACGCTCTGTCGGTCATCCGTCAGCCGGCTGCCGGCGCATCAGCGCCAGGTAAAGGAAGAAGGCGACCAGGGCGGCCGAGAACCACGACCCCTGGAAGAGGAACGCTAGGCGCGCATCCAGCAGACCGACCAACGATACGGCGATCCCGGCAATCATGGCCACGAGCGCCCTGTGGTTCACACCGGCCCGGTACCAGTAGCGGCCGCCCTCGGCGTACAGCCCCCGAAGGTCGAGCCGGCCCCTCCGGATCACCAGATAGTCACACGCGATGACGCCGCTCACCGCCCCGAGAAGCCCCGAGTAGCTGATGAGCCAGGTCTGATACATGTCGAGCAGCTTCCAGGGAACGATCACGATCCCGATGAGTCCCGCGATCAGCCCTCCCGTGCGGAAGCTTATCCGCCGGGGCGCAAGGTTCGCAAAGCTGTTGGCGGGAGCGACGACGTTGGCGGCGATGTTCGTGCTCAGCGTGGCCACGACCAGGAAGAACATCGCGCCGAGACCGAGAAGCGGACTCCCGGCATCGGCCGTGACTCGGGCCAGCAGGTCGATCGGATTCCAGATCGCCTCACCGTAGATGATCACTGTGGCGCTCGTCACCGCGATCCCAACGAAGGCGAAGAGCGGCATGGTGGTGAGCAGACCCAACGCCTGGCCGACCGCCTGGTCCTTCTGGCTCTTTGCGTAGCGTGTGAAGTCCGGGATGTTCAGCGAGAGCGTGGCCCAGTAACCGACCATGGCAGTTAGCCACGGGAGGAAGAGGGTCAGCAGAAAACGGGACGAAGTCATCTCCTCCTGCGTGCGGATCAGCGCGCCCGACTCCCGGAGGATCGTGCCCAGCCCACCTACCCGCGCGAGCGCCCAGACGAACAGAGCGGCGCCCATCAGCAGGAGCACGGGCGCCGTCAGCGTCTCGAGCCACTTGATCGACTCCGTGCCCGCCCACACGAAGTACATGTTGATGAGCCAGAAGATGAGAAAGCCGAGGTAGTGGGAAAGCCCGTACCCCATGAAGCTCCAACCACCCCCCAGCTCCGCCCATGCCGGCCAGAGGATCGACAGGAACACGTGGATCGCCAGGCCGCCGATCCATGTCTGGATGCCGAACCAGCCGCACGCGACGATCGAGCGCAGGAGGGACGGCACGTGGGCTCCGAGGATTCCGAAGGACGCCCGGCCGTACACGGGAAACGGAATCCCGTAGCGCGTGCCCGCGTGCCCGTTCACCGCAAGCGGCAGGAAGACGATGGCGTTGCCCAGGAGGATGGTGAGGAGGCTCTGCCACCAGTTCATCCCGCTCCCGATCATGCTGGCCGCCAGCATGTAGGTGGGGATGCAAACGCTCATCGCGACCCACAGGGAGGCGATGTTCCAGGTGTTCCAGG
>DAOVWI010000113.1 GCA_030636765.1 Gemmatimonadales bacterium | reverse complement strand
TGGAGGCCGGTTCTTCGAACGGGACCGAGTCGACGCGTACGCGGTCCGGGCTGACCCGAGGCATCCGGCGGAGGTAGCGCGGTCGCGCCCAGGAAGCCGTGGGCCCTCACGCCGCTGATCGCTCTGGCCATGCTCGCAGGTCGGCCCTCTGGCGTGGCTGCCCAGGGGGTGGACGATCTCAGGCCTGGAGCGAAGGTCCGGCTCTACCCGAAGGCGACCTGTCCCAGATGCTCGGTAACGGGCCGGCTCGAGCTCCTCGAAGGTCGCCGACTCGAGCTGACTGCGGACGAAGAACTGCTGTCCTTTCCGCTCGATTCGATCCGCGCTCTCGAGGTGAGTCGCGGAAAGAGCTGGGTGCCGCCCGTCGTCGGGGGCGTCGGTGGTTTCGTCGTTGCCACGGGCACCTTCTTGGCGATCTTCTGCAGCGACCCGGACACCAGCTGCGGTGGCCACCAAGTCGCGGCGGGCGCGCTCTACTTCGGGGTGCCGGTGGGCGCGATCGGCACCCTTGTCGGCTTGCTTCTCGCCGATGAGCGCTGGGAAGATCTGCCTCTGGAGCGCGTAGGCGTTGTTGTCAGTCCTGGCGGGATCGCTTTGCAGCTGTCGTTGTAGGCGGCGGTCTTGCTGCGTGGCGCAGTGCCCGCGCGGGCGCAAAAGGCCGCGGCGCAGGTGCCTGGATGGAGAGAAGGGGCGGCCGCGGGGCCGCCCCTCCGATCCCAGCACCTCGTAAGCGGTGTGTGTTTATGCGGGTCTGTCCGGTCATATCCGGATGATCACACCGCCCAAGAACTCGCCCGAGTTCAGATACTGCGTAACTTCAACGATCCCGCAGGTCCAGATCCCGCACCAGAACTCGGGTTGCGAGCCGACGTTGGTCGGCCTGTAGCGACCCTGGAAGCGGAAGCCGATGCGGTCGCTGACGTAAAGCTTCACGCCGCCGCCGATCCCCCACTGGAAACGGGTCGAGCTGTCGAGCGCGTCTTCCGGTGCGAGCTCCGAGTTATCGGGCGTGAAGATCGCGGCTCCCGCGCCGACCAGGAAGAACGGCGCGACGCCCCCCCCGGCGACGGTGGTCTGGAAGACGAAGTTGCCGAGGATCTGGTCGACGCCCAGGCCGATGGACTCCGGAAGCTCCGGGTCCACCGTGAACTCAGGCGCCAGGCTGCTGTTCTGCCGTGCGTACTCGATCTCAAACTGAACGTAGCGGCTGAGGTAGTATCCCAGGGTGCCGCCCCAGGTGAAGCCGCTGCCCACGCTGAACTCTTGGCCGATGTCGTTGATGTCCACGCTGCCCGCCGTCGAGATCCCCACCATCGGCGTGATCTCGAATCTTCCCTGACCAAACGCTGCCGACGAGAGCAGCAATACCAGCGCTAAGGCTGATCCTATCGTTCTCAAACGAAGCATATCTCTCACCCCTCCTCACCAATTCCGGGTTACCTTCGCCCTGAACGCATCGATACGGCTCTTCCGTACGCCATGGTATGTTCAGCGCGAAATCGGCGCATACTGTAGACGGTTGCCGGCCATAAGGCAAGCTTGTGTTGGCGAGTCCATGCGGCACAGCATGGCCTACGACCCGAAGCAGAGCGGATAAGGCGGGCGGCTAGCAAGGCCGGCGGCGCCGGCCGTTCTCTAAGCGTCGCTTCCAGCTCTGTAGGTCTTCTCGCCCCCGCGGTCCTCGCGGAGCATTCGTGAATACAGGGTGATCTCGGAATCGAAGACGTAGCGGAAGAGGAGCCGGGTCCACGAGTGGTGCGCTTCGAGACCGTCGTACCACTCCGAGGCCGCCGCCTTCAGGCGGGGCAGGCGGTGCCAGGGCACGGACGGGAAGTCGTGGTGCTCGTTGTGGTATCCGACGTTGAACGCGACCCGGTTCAGGGCGCCGTAGTAGCTGTATGTCTCCTGCGGAGAGCCCATCAGATAGTGACGTTGGATCCAGCGCGCTCCGAGTGGGTGCAGACCGGCGGCGAAGAACATCGAGGCCAGGAGGTACAGAAGGGCGGTCCAGCCGAGCGTGAGCACGATCAATATGTCGGCGCCGACCACTATGGCCCAGTTCAGGAGGATCCACCGGTCGAAGACCTGCACTTCCTTGATCCGCAGCGTGTGGAAGGTCGCGAAGATGGGAAAGAGGGCCAACCAGATCGCCTTCCGGATCGAGGAGTTGCCGACCCACTTGGCTTCCCACTCGCTGGGGATGTCCGCGTCCAGCTCATAGACCCCCTGATAGGCGTGGTGCTTCAGGTGGTAGCGCTGAAACGAAACGGAGGCCGGAAACACGCTGGGGATGTTGGCCAGACAGCCCGCCAGCGTGTTCAGGACGCGCTTCTTGAAGATGAGGTTGTGGGTGCACTCGTGCATCTGCACGAATAGCGCGTGGTTCGCGACGGCTCCGACGGTATATGCGAGGAGGAGCACGACCCACCAGGGCTTGCCCACGACCCATGCGGCCGCGGCCAGCTGCAGGGCAACGATCCCGACGATCGCGAGGAAGCTGTAGGGGTTCCTCCCGATGAGCTTGCGCACATCGGGGTGCTGCCGGAGAATGGCTTGCGTTCGCGCCTTGTGCGGCGCCGGCTCGGCGGAGTATGAGAAACCCTCCGGTCCAAATGACAAGCGTGCCTCCTCGCAATCGGCCGTGTTAGACGTGGGGTGGGTACGACAGACGCAAACTAAGCGACAGCGACTTCCGAGACCATGGAACTGGACGCGGCCGTCGCGCCTGCCCGGCCGGCTCCGCGGCCTTCGGCCAGGCTCGACGCTAGGCCTCCAGGAGAAGGAGCCCGCCATGATTCGTGTTACGATCCGATCGATATTCCTGCTGTGTCTCGTGTGTTATGCCGCCCGGCCGGCGGGTGCCCAGGAGGCGTCTCGAAGAGTCGCCGACGACCCTCGGGTGGCCGACGCCGTGCGCGCTTGGGAGGAGTGGGTCGAGTACCAGGCCGCGATCGATGCCGTCCCCGGGCTCTCGCTCGGGGTCGTTCACGATCAGGAGCTTATCGCGTCCAACGCCTTTGGGTTCGCCGACCCGGAAACCGGGAAGGGATCCACGCCCGAGACCCTGTACAGCATCTGTTCGATCTCCAAGCTGTTTACCAGCGTCGCCGTCCTGCAGCAAAGGGACGCCGGACGCCTGCGCCTGGACGATCCGGTGTCTGAGTACCTTCCCTGGTTGGACATTCGCGATGCGCATCCAGACGACGGCCCGATCACGATCCGCGGCCTGCTGACGCACTCGGCGGGCCTACCTCGAGAGTCGGATTCTCCGTACTGGACGGCCGAAGACTATCCGTTCCCGACCCATGACGAGATCGTTGCCCGCCTATCGGAGCAGGAGACTCTCTACCCGGCGTCCCGGTACTTCCAATACTCGAACCTCGGGCTGACGCTCGCCGGCGAGGTCGTCGTGGCCGTTTCCGGCCAGCCGTTCGGCCAGTATATGCGGTCACGGATTCTCGATCCGCTGGGCATGACGGACACCTTCACGGAGGTGCCGGTGGATCTCCGAGGCGATCGGCTAGCCGTTGGATACACGGCCCGGCAGAGGGACGGATCGCGGATCGTCGTGGCGCCGTTCCAGACCCGTGGAATAGCGCCAGCCGCCGGCTTCGCATCCAACGTCGGCGACCTCGCGAAGTTCGCCATGTGGCAGAACCGGGCGCTGTCCGGTGCGGGGGACGATGTGCTGCGGGAGTCCACGCTCCGCGAGATGCACCGCGTCTGGTGGGTGGATCCCGACTGGGAGACCACCTGGGGCCTGGGCTTCGCCGTGTCGCGCGAGGGCGACCGCACCTTCGTCAGCCACGGCGGGGGCTGCCCGGGATACTACACGCACTTCCGGTTGGAGCCGAAGTCGAAGATCGCAGTGATCGTGCTGACCAACAGCATAGGTTCCGAGGTCGGGTTCTACACGTCGAAGGCGTTCGATATCATCGCCCCCGCCGTCGCAGAGGCGCTCGACGAGGAGGGCGAAGTTCCCGAGCGAGATCCCGAGCTCGATCGCTACACGGGGATCTACGACTCCATCTGGGGCCAGATGGCGGTCCTCCGCTGGGAAGACGGACTCGCGATCCTGTGGCTGAGGACGCGCGACCCGAAAGAGGGCCTCTTCCAGCTGAAGAAGACGGGCGAGCACAGCTTCCGCCTGGTCCGAAAGGACGACGAGGAGGTGCTGGGGCAGGAGTTCGTGTTCGAGGTTGACGACGACGGCGCCGTCACGCGATACAAGACGCACAGCAACTGGTACCTCAAGGTTCGGTAGCCGGTGAAGCCAGGCGCTTGGCTTCCGCGTGCGGTTGAGCCAGGGGCGCTACTGGCTGTAACGTCCCGCTAGTGAGCCTACAGCCCCCGGAGATGCACTTGATGCCAAGGACATCGACCCTTTCCGTTCTTCTTCCCATGGCCGCATCGATCACGCTCGCTGCGGGCGCTTGTTCGCCCAAGCCGGCCTCCAGCAGCGCTTCGGCCGACTCCGACCCGACCCTCGATAGGCAGCAGGCCTACGCGGGCTCCGACTGGGCCGTGGTGGGCGCCGATCCGCAGGGCACCCGCTACTCCTCCCTGGATCAGATCGATCGCTCGAACGTGGCCGGGCTAGAGTTGGCGTGGCGCTACGACACGGGAGAGTCGGACGCCCGCTTCCGTACCCGCGAGGAGCCGAAGCTGGAGGCGACGCCCATCGTTCTGGAGGGCACGATGTATCTGGCGACGCCGCTGGGGCGGGTGATCGCGCTCGATCCGGCGACGGGTGCGGAGCTCTGGACCTTCGACCCCGAGATCGACCGGAACGAGGACTACGGGGACTTCGCCAACCGGGGTGTCACCGGCTGGTCAGATCCGGAAGCAGGGGAAGGCTCGGCGTGCGGGCGGCGGATCTTCGTCGCTACGATCGATGCCCGCCTGATTGCCCTCAACGGGGCGGACGGCCAGCCGTGCGCGGGCTTCGGTCGCGGGGGCACGATCGACATCCGACAACTATTGCGAATCGCACCGTTCGAGTACCCGGCCTACCAGATCACCTCGCCACCCGTCGTCGTTGCAGGGCTCGTGATCACGGGCTCGGCGATCGCCGACAACAGCCGCACGGCACCGGCCAGCGGGGAGATCCACGCGTTCGACGCGCGGACGGGGGAGCTCCGCTGGAGCTGGGACCCCATCCCGCAGGATCCGGAGGATCCCGCCTACGAGACGTGGCTCGAGGGCAGTGCCGTCCGCACGGGTGCGGCCAACGTCTGGTCGACCATGGTCGTCGATCCGGAGCGCGGGCTGGTGTTGGCGCCCACGTCGAGCCCGGCGCCGGACTACTACGGCGGAGAGCGACTTGGCGACAACCGCTACGCCAACTCGATCGTCGCGCTACGCGCCGAGACGGGCGAGGTCGTATGGAGCTTCCAGACGGTCCACCACGACCTCTGGGACTACGACAACGCCTCCCCGCCAGCATTGGTGGAACTGGTGCTGCGCAACGAGCGGGTGCCGGCCGTCCTCCAGGCCACGAAGACGGGCCAGATCTTCGTCCTGCACCGGGAGACGGGAGAGCCGATCTTCGCCGTGGAAGAGCGTCCGGTCCCGGTCTCCGACATCCCTGGAGAGCAGAGCTCGCCCACGCAGCCTTTCACGGCGGAGATCGAGCCTCTAAGCCCGCACTCGTTTTCCCTCGACGACGTCTTCGGCGCGACGCCGGAAGAGCGGGACGCGTGCCGCGAGAGGATCGCCGGGCTCCGGAACGAGGGGGCCTTCACGCCGCCCAGCCTCGAAGGCACGCTGGTCATTCCCTCCAACGTGGGCGGGGCCCATTGGGGCGGGCTGGCTTGGGATCCTGAGCGTCAGCTGGCCGTCGTGCCCGTCAACCGGATCGCCGCCATGGTGCAGCTCATCCCGGCCGACGGCTTCAGCCGCGATAGCGCGGAGGCAGAGTCCGACCGGCTCAGCCTCGGCTACGAATACAACGTGATGCGTGGCACGCCCTACGCCATGCGTCGGCGCTTGCTCCGCGCCCCGTCCGGCATCCCCTGTACGCCACCGCCCTTCGGCGAGCTTGTGGCCGTCAGCCTCCGGACGGGCCAGCGCGCCTGGAACGTGCCGCTCGGCACGCTGCCGGCCGACGACTCGGGATCGCAGCCTCCGTCCGGCCTCGGATCGCCCAACCTCGGCGGCCCGATCATTACGGCCGGTGGCCTCGTGTTCATCGCCGCAGCCATCGACGAGGGGTTTCGAGCCTACGACGTGGAGACGGGCGAGGAGCTCTGGAAAGCCGACCTGCCTGCGTGGGGCCGCGCCACGCCCATGACCTACGAGGCCGACGGCCGCCAGTTCGTGGTCATCTCGGCCGGCGGTGGCGGCACCTTCGGCGACGGCGACTACGTGGTGGCGTTCAGCCTGCCACCGGCGCGTGGACCGTAGCCCGTCAACCGGATCGCCGTCATGGACCGCCGGAAACCCGACGTCAGCTGATCCTCGTTACGAGCGGATAGACGTCGAAGCCCTTATCGAAGCTGAGGATCTGTCGCACGCCGTATCGCTCCATGGTGGCCAGATGAACGGCGTCCCGGGCCGACAGACCTTTCACACCCAGCAGCAGTTCCTTCGCCCGTTGTGCGTCCTGGAGCTCGAGCGCAAACACCTCGTCGACGATACCAAGCAAGGCCTCGAACGCTGGCTGCACCGCGTCCATTCGCCGAACGGAGCTGTAGCGATGGAGGATCTCTTGGAGAACCTCCACATCGGTCACGAGGCGAGATCCTTCGGCTACGGCGCGCTCCAGCAAGCGCTGGCAGTCGAGCTTGTGCGGGTGAGACGTTCCCACGAGGTACATGGGAATGTTGGAGTCGATGAAGATCAATCGCCGCTACCGAGATACCCGCGGCCGATCTCCTCCAACATCTCCTCGATCGTTCCGGCAGGAAACGCGTGCTCACAAGCCGTTCGCAGAGCCGCCAACTTCTGTTCGCGGGAATGAACAGGCTCGCGCCGTCGTGCCGCTCTGAGGGCTTGGCGGACCCACTCGGCGACGCTCATCCGGTTCCTCTTGGCGACCTCTCGAAGTTCGCTCATTTCCTCGTCATCCAGGATGACCTGAAGCCTTTTACTCATTACAATGAGTATGATACACTACAGTGAAGGAGTCAACGTAGGGTCAACTCT
>DAOVWI010000152.1 GCA_030636765.1 Gemmatimonadales bacterium | reverse complement strand
GAACTCGAACTTCTGCGCCAGCCGCCGGCGGATCACCTCGTCGCCACGGTCGAGCCCGAGCGCCAGCGCCTCCCTGTAGAGCACTTCCTGCCGGACGTAATCGTCCACGAGGCCGCGAAGCTCGCCCTCGGTCGGCGGCCGGTTCCACAGACGGGTCCAGCTCTCGGCGAGCCAGCCGATCTCGGTCGCCGTCACCTCGATGCGCTGGTCGGCATCCCGGTCGCCGCGATCCCGCAGGAGGGCCTGAAGCGCGAACAGCAGTATGCCGATCGCCAGAAAGCTCACCGCCGGCGACCGAAGCCACGCCTTCATCCTATGCGAACCTCACGCTGAAGATCATGCCGCCAGCCAGAGCCGCCATCAATCCCGTGATGCCGGCAAGCAATGTCATCGGCAGGAAGATGATCGTCTCCTGATCCGCCTGCGGACGCCCTCTTAGTCCTATCGGCTCGAAATCAGCACCAGCTCCCGTTCGCCCAGAGGCTGGACGGGTCTGTTGTTTTGATGAAGGTGGGACGTGATCGCCGCCATCTGTTCCGGTGAGATCCGGTGCCTGTCGGCCATGACTATCCACTCCACATCCTCGGAGCACGGCGGCGTAGTAAGCGAGCCCCGATAGCGGTAGTAATCGGACGCCGGGTGAAGCTCGCTGGTCTTTAGATCCAAGTCGTCGAGGTGTCGAGAATCGCCGGGGCCCGAGGGGAGCGCGGCAATCACGTGATCCCAAACCGGGTCGCGATCACCAACCTCGACCAGCAAAGCTGCGACGGCCAGGTTGCCAGCCGCCGACTTGTGGACGAAGTGGACCTCGAGCGGCGCCTGCTCGCCGTCGACCGTGTGCTCGGACGGGTCGTGGAAGTGGTATTGCACAAGCTCGTAGTGCTCACCGTCGAGGTCCAGCGCCATGAACGCGTCGCTGGTGACCTGGATGGTGTGGCCGTTGTCGATGAGATCCATCACGCGGGCTCGCTGCTCGACAGTGAGCAGCCCCTGGCTACGTGTCTTCTCGAGCGGCATGCCCTCGACGACGACGGCCCCCACTAGGTCGATCGGCGACTGCTCTCTCCCTTGCCCGCACTGGGCGAAGTCGGGACTCAGGTCCGCCCAGCGGGCAGGCCCGATCTCTCCCTCGTAGCCCCAGTGGATCTCATGGGCCGTCCCTTGGGCGGACTCCTCCACCGACCCACCTTGGGGATCCGGCGACTGTCCGCAGGCGACAAAGACCGCGAGGCAGAGGACGCAGGTGAATCGCGCATTCGTGCCCGCCGAGGCTAGCAATCTTGTGCTCACCTGTCGTCTCCTTGGCTTCAAGGATCAGCGGCGCCGTCTTGTGCGGGACTCCTACCTGGGAAAGAGCAGCTGAAGCTGCAGACGGAGCGACCATTCGGGTCCGACCCGGTTCCCTTCCTCATCCTTCGGCGTCACCACGTTGTAGAACGCTTGGATGGAACCGTTGATCGGCTGGCTGCCGATTCTGAAGATCTTCCCGCCACCTCCACCGAACGGCACGATCCACCCAGCGCTGGCTGGCTTCGTCCAGTCCGACGTGATGATAGGGGCGCTGGACAGATACCAGGCGTTCGGAAGATTGTAGTTGATGAAGTACTGGATGAGCATCAGGTTCACGTCGGCGCGATCGGAGTCCCCGGCGTACGACCAGATGTTACTGACGAGTACCCCCACGACCATCTTCCCGGGCATTCCGAGAAGGACGATGGAGGGGCCGGCGCCCCACTTCCCCGATCCCGTCTCGTCGCTCGTCCCGGTCGGGAACAGAAGCACCGGACCGATCCCCCAGATCAGCGCGCCAGGCTCCGCCGGTGAAAAGAAGGCCGTGTAGGTGAGGTCCCCGAGCCCCCAGGTGGTACCCTCGGGTCGTGTCACATCGGGCGCGGAGATGATGGGCAGAATCGCTCGGCTGATCAGGTTGATGGAACTAGACAGTCTGACCGGGATCACCGGCTGAATGTTCAGTACGTTCGACGTGCGGTCGAACTCTCCGATCCCAAAGCTCGTGTTGTTCTGAGCCGGAAGGCTGATCAGGTTGGAGATTGGGTTCTGAGTCTGCTTCGCCAGCCGGGCCTGCTCGTCCTGATCCTGATTCGCGCCCCCGGTCTCCTCCTCCTGGGTATCCTGCGCCTGAAGAGGAGCGGCGGGGATCGAAGCCGTCCACAGCGCTCCGAGCAGAATCGCTCTGACCAACGTGACATCGCGCCTGCATTTCGTTGCCAGGCGCTCAGTGATCGGTGGAACATCCATTGGGGGCTCCCGAGTGCAGGCATCCTACTTCGATCCTACTCCTCGTACTTGAACGACACCTTCATCTTCGCCCGATAGACGATTTGACCGTCGTCCACCTTCAGGTCCAGGTCGGTGACCTCCGCGACCCGGATGTCACGCAGGCTCTCTCCCGCCCGCCTGACCGCAGCGGCGGCCGCCTCGTCCCAGCCCGCGCTGCTCGTGCCTACGATCTCGATAACCTTGTAGACGCTGTCTGTCATGATCCGGTTCCCCTCTTGTTGCTTTGTTTGCTGTCTGGGCCTCCGCCCCCCTCACGAAGTTTGAAGGCTCGACCCCATCGCTCCCCTAGGGGCGGCGGGTACCCTACGTCCAGGTATGGAGGGGGGTCAAGGGGTGTCCGCGAGGTCGTTGTCACCCATGCGCGCTCTGGCTGCTGTCAGCAACTGTCGCGCGAGCCCGAATCGCGCCTTCTCGACGAGCTTGCAGTAGGTGAGCAGCATTCAGCGACGCTCGCGGGGAGGTCGAGGTCGCCGATGCGCTCGTGGCAGCCAACGGCGCCCGGGCCGAAGCCGGTTCTCAGACGGCCGCCGCCCTCTCCTTCGACCCAACCTCCAGGAGCCGGCCCGTCTTCACGTCGAAGACGAATCCCCGGATCCGCTGCTTGTAGGGGACGAAGGGGCTGCCCTCGATCCGCGCTATGGACTGTCCGACATCCTCGGCCGGATCGTCGAAGGCCTCCAGGGCGAACGGCGGCCTGACCCCTGCCTCCTGGTAGACGTCGCGCTTTATGTCGTCGTCGCGGAACGTCAGCATGCCGCAATCGGTGTGGTGGATCAGGATGATCTCCCGCGTTCCGAGCAGCCGCTGCGAGATCAGGAGAGAGCGCAGCACGTCGTCGGTAACCACTCCACCCGCGTTGCGGATCACGTGCGCCTCGCCCTCCTCGAATCCGAGCATCGTGTAGACGTCCAGTCGCGCATCCATGCAGGCGACGATCGCCACGCGGCGGGACGGGGGCATCGGCAGGTCTCCCTTGTCGAAGGAGCCGGCGTAGCGTCGGTTGTTCTCAAGAAGCTCTTCCGTGGTGCTCATGGCTCAGCCTTCCATTGCTTCGGTGCTCTGTCGAATCCTCGACGCAACGCGCGTCGGCGCGCGGCGCCGTGGCCTGGGACCTCGGCGCTCGGGAGCGTCGTCGGCTGTCTTGGGTTGGTCTCTCGAGCGGCGGTGCGAGCGGCGGCCGCGCTCAGGCGGCGGTCACGCTCAGCGGCAAGGAAGGAGGACGACCCCCGGGAACGCCACCCGAGAGCCTGTACAGCGCAGTCCGAGAAAGATATGAGCCATCATCCAGCACTTTTACGCTCCGGGCCGCCCGCGGTTCCAGCGGACTAGAGCGGCATTCGCATGACGGCGGCGTAGATCGCCACGCCGTCGAACAGGTGGCCGAGCCGTAGGTTCTCGTTCGGGCTGTGCTGGTTGTTGTCGGGATTGACGGTGGGCAGGTTCACGAACACGGCCGATAGCTTCTCCGGGAACAGGTACCCCGGCACGCTGCCGCCCAGCGTCGGGATGACGATCGGCTCCTCCCCGGTGACCCGGCGAACCGCCTCGATCACCCGACCCACATCCGGATCATCGATCGGCGTGCGCACGGCCGGATACCCCCGCGTGGCGGGCACCATGGCGAGACGCGGGTAGGCTAGCCGCGTGGCCGGAGTGGGCTCCTCATCCACTATGCGGTAGCCCCGACGCTCGAGGTGGCGGATGAAGCGCGCCACCTGGTCCTGGGGTTTCACGTCGCGGACGAGACGAAAGTCCAGGCTGGCGACGGCCCGTTCCGGCACGATGGTCCGGGCCTCCGACCCCACCCACGCGCTTCGCAGGCCCCTAACGTTGAGCGATGGTAGCGTGACCATCTCCCACCGGCTTCGGCCTCCCCCTTCCGATTCCGAGATCCCGAGTAGCCGGCGCTCGTCCTCGTCATCCGGCAACCGCTCGAGCGCCGCTCGCTCGGCCTCTTCGAGTGGGGTCACATCGTCGTACCAGCCCTCGATGGTGACGCGTCCGTCATCGTCCTGCATCGACGCGAGCAGCTCCGCCAGCCTCTCCGCCGGGTTGGGCGCCCAGTTCCCGTAATGCCCGCTGTGGAGCGGCATGGCTGGCCCGAACACGGTGAGCTCCACGGTTACGATCCCGCGCACGCCGAGGACGACGGTCGGCCTGCCCGCAGGGTGCGCTGGACCGTCCGCGATCACGGCGAGATCGGCCGCCAGCAGGCCACGATGCTCACGCATGACCGACCCCAGGTGAGGTGACCCGGCCTCCTCGTCTCCCTCGAAGAGGAACTTGAGATTCCAGGTCGGGCGCAGATCCGCCGCCGCCAGAGCGTCGAGCGCCGTGAGAATCGCCACGATCGGGGCCTTGTCATCGGAGGCGGAGCGCCCGTAGATCCGCCACTCCGGGTCGAGCGCGCCGCCCTCCGCCGGCATCTCCAGGATCTGCGGCGCGTCCTCCAGCCGGCCCGCTCGAAGCACCGGCTCGAAGGGAGCGTGCCCGATCCACCGGCTCGGATCCACCGGCTGGCCGTCGTAGTGGCAGTAGAAGAGGATCGTACGCGATGCCCCCGCAACGTCCAGCTCGCCGAACACCATCGGCGGCCCGCCGGTCTCCAGCAGGCGCGTCCGGATCCCCCGCCGCTCCATCATGACGCGAATCAGCTCGGCGTTCTTCCGGATGTTGATCGAATCCGACGCTACGTTTGGAACGGAGAGGAGGGTCACGAACTCGCGGACGATCTGCGCTCGATGCGACCCCACGTACGCCGCGACCTCTTCGCCGTCCCGTGTCGGAGCCGCCTGCGCGGTGAGCTCCACCGACAGGAGCGCAGCTCCAGCCGACATAGCGGTCAGCGCGAGCACCGTTCGGGACGCCGCACCCATCATG
>DAOVWI010000004.1 GCA_030636765.1 Gemmatimonadales bacterium | reverse complement strand
TCAACCCGAACGTCAGCCCCGAGATCATCGATCGCATGCGCGAGAACCTCGGGCTCGACCGGCCCATCCATGAGCAGTACTTCCGGTGGCTGCGGGCCTTCTTCACCGGCGACTTCGGCTACAGCTTCGGCCAGCACCGACCGGTTTCCGCGGTCCTCGCCGACGCGCTTCCGAACACCCTGGTGCTGAGCGGAGTGTCGCTCGTGCTGATATTCGTAGTCGGTTGCGCGGTGGGCGCCGTTCAGGCGGTCCGGCAGTACTCCAAGCTGGACAACGTGCTCACGTTCACCTCGCTGTTCGTGTACTCGATGCCGGGCTTCTGGCTGGGCCTGATGCTGATCCTCGCCTTCTCGTCGCCGGCTCTCCCGGACGCACTGCGGCTGCCGATATCGGGGGTCACCTCCGTCGGCTACGAGTTCATGGGGCCGCTGGGCAAGCTGCTCGACCGGGCCCGGCACCTCGTGCTCCCCTCCATCGCGCTCGGGATCGCCTCCGCCGCCGGGGTCGCCCGCTACATGCGGGGCTCGATGCTGGAGGTGATCGGCCAGGACTACATCCGGACGGCTCGCGCGAAGGGTCTTCCCGAGCGGCGGGTGATACTGAAGCACGCGCTTCGAAACGCGCTCGTTCCGATCGTGAGCCTGCTCGGTCTCTACCTGCCGCTCCTGTTCGGAGGCTCCGTGGTGATCGAGGTCGTTTTCTCGTGGCCGGGCATGGGCCGGGCCCTGTACAACGCGATCCTGGGGCGTGACTACCCGGTGGTGATGGCAGCCAGCTTCTTCTTCGGCGTCCTGGTCCTGGCGGCGAACCTGGTTGCGGACATGCTGTACGCGGCGGTCGACCCGCGAATCCGGAGAGCATGAGCCGCCCGGCGAGCGGGGTCCGATGACGGGAAGTCGCCGCTCGGTCCGCCGGGAGGCGTGGCGAAGGTTCCTGCGGCACCGCCAGGCGGTCCTGGGCCTCCTTCTCACGGTCCTGCTCGCGCTCACGGCTCTGATGGCGCCGCTCGTGGCCCCGCATGACCCGGACGAACAGACGGATATCGTGGCGACGCGCTATCAGCCGCCGTCGGTCGAGCACCCGATGGGGACGGATCGGTTCGGGCGCGACGTCTTCAGCCGGGTCGTCTACGGGGCGCGGATCAGCCTGATGATAGGATTCCTGGCGGTGGCGCTCGCGATCAGCATTGGAACGGCCGTGGGCGCGATCGCCGGCTTTCTGGGCGGGTGGCTGGACACGACGCTGATGCGGGGCGTGGATCTCCTGTTGAGCTTTCCCCGGCTCGTGTTGCTGATCACGCTCGTGGCGCTCTTCGAGCCGTCGATCGCGCTGGTTACGCTGGTGCTCGGACTGACGGGCTGGATGGGGACCTCCCGAATCGTCCGCGGACAGGTGCTCACCGTGCGCGAGATGGAGTACGTGACGGCGGCGCGCGTCCTGGGGTTCGGACAGGCCCGGATCCTCGTCCGCCACATCCTCCCGAACGTCCTGACGCCGGTCATCATCGCCGCCACTTTGGGGATAGGAAACACGATCCTCGCCGAAGCCGCGCTCAGCTTCCTCGGCCTCGGTGTTCAGCCGCCGACCGCCAGCTGGGGCAACATGGTCGCGTCCGGCCGGGACACGATGCTGGACGCCTGGTGGATCACGACCTTCCCGGGGCTGGCGATCGTGCTCACCGTCATGAGCTTCAACCTCGTGGGCGACGGGCTGCGCGATGCCCTCGACCCGAGACACGTCGCGTGACGGGCGAGCGCCGTGTCGTGACGGAGAGGCCCGTGTCGTGACGGGCGAGCCGCTCCTGGAGGTGCGGAGCCTGCGCACCCACTTCGCGACCGAGCGGGGGGAGGCGCGCGCCGTGGATGGCGTCTCGTTCGAGGTGCGTGAAGGCGAGACGCTTGCGCTCGTCGGCGAGTCGGGCTGCGGAAAGTCCGTCACGGCGCTCTCCATCCTGGGTCTGGTTCCCGAGCCGCCGGGCCGTGTCCTTCCCGGTTCGAGCGTGCGGCTGCGAGGAGAGGAGCTGGTCGGCGCGAGCGAGAGGAGGCTCCGCGAGATCCGGGGAGGCGAGATCGGCATGATCTTCCAGGAGCCGATGACCAGCCTGAATCCGGTGTTCACGGTCGGCGACCAGGTGTCCGAGGCGATCCGGGCGCACGGGTCGTTCGGCCGGCGCTCGGGAGAGAGCCGCTCGGCCGCGATCCGGCGGAAGGCGATCGAGTGGCTCGGGCGCGTGGGGATCTCCGAGCCCGAGCGGCGCCACGGCTACTACCCCCACCAGCTCTCCGGCGGCATGCGGCAGCGGGTGATGATCGCGATGGCGCTCTCGGCCCGCCCGGCCCTCTTGATCGCGGACGAGCCGACGACCGCGCTCGATGTGACCGTCCAGGCGCAGATCCTCCGCCTTCTGGCCTCGCTGCAGGAGGAGCTGGGAACCGCGATCCTGCTCATCACTCACGACCTGGGTGTTGTGGCGCAAACGGCCGACCGAGTGCTGGTCATGTATGGCGGCCAGATCGTGGAAGAGGCCCCGGTCGCTCCGCTGTTCAGCGAACCGCGGCATCCGTACACCGAAGGCCTCCTTCAGGCCGTCCCCGAGCTGTACCGGCGGCGGGCCCGGCTTGCGGAAATCCCGGGGAGCGTGCCGCACGCCGCGGCCTGGCCGGAGGGATGCCGTTTCCGGCCCCGCTGCCCGTACGCCTGGGAGCGTTGCTTCGAGCCGCCTCCGCTCGTGCGCGGCAGCGCCGAGGGTCCGGTCCGCCAGGACCGCTGCTGGCTCGAGGAGGAGCCGACGCGACGGATGGGCGCCGGCTTCGGGGTGGACGTGGGGAGTGGGGCGGGCGTGACGCCCGCGGCGGGCGCGGAGGCCGTGAGGCCCGGAGAGAGCCCGTGAGCTCCGGGGAGAGCGTCATTCTCGAGGCCAGGGGGCTCACGCGGCGCTATCAGGCTGGGCGGCAGGCCGAGACAAGCGGGAGCGTTCGGGCGGTGGAGGGCGTCTCGCTGCGGATCCGGGAGAGGGAGACTCTGGCTCTGGTCGGCGAGTCGGGGTGCGGCAAGAGCACCACGGCGCGTCTCCTGCTCGGGCTCGAGCCGCCCTCGGCCGGCGAGGTACGGTATCGCGGCCGCGACCTGAGGACGTTGTCGCCGGTGGAGCTGCGGGATTTCCGGCGCTCGGTCCAGTTGGTGTTTCAGGATCCTTTCGCTTCCCTGAACCCGAGGCTGACTGTCGGCAGCATGCTGGCGGAGGTGCTGGCGGTACACGAGCTCGTGCCCCGCGCCAGGCGGCCGGAGCGCATCGCGGAGCTGCTGAAGCTGGTGGGGCTCGACGCGGACGCGGCGAGCCGATACCCGCACGAGTTCTCCGGCGGTCAGCGGCAGCGGATCGGGGTGGCGCGGGCCCTCGCCGTCGAGCCCCATCTGATCGTCGCGGACGAGCCCGTGTCGGCGCTAGACGTCTCGATCCAGGCGCAGGTGCTGAACCTGCTGGCAGACCTCCAGGCGCGGCTCGGGCTCTCTTATCTCTTCATCGCTCACGACCTGGCCGTCGTCCGGCAGGTCGCCGATCGCGTGGCCGTGATGTATGGCGGACGAATCGTGGAGCTCGCGCGGGCCGACGAGCTGTTCGCCCATCCCCTTCACCCGTATACGAAGGCTCTCCTCGCGGCGGTACCGAGCCCACACCCCCCTAAGGCGCGGCGCAGGAAGGCGGATCCGCCGCTGCCGGAAGGAGAGGTAGGGGACGCCCCTTCGTTCGGCTGTCCCTTCTATCCGCGCTGTCCGAGTCCGGCCAAGGATGGCGAGTGCGTCGCCGCGCTTCCGGCGCTGGAGGAGCGCAGGGCCGGACGGTGGGTGCGCTGCGTCAAAGCGTAAGGCGCGCACGGGAGGGTCTCGACGGAGCGGTTGCGGGCGGCCTCAGGAGCCGGCCCGGGGGGCGGTGGAGCGACTTGACAGCCTCCGAAGGCCGCTCTTAGCTTGCGCCGCCTATCGCCTCGCCGGGCGGCACGCCCGGCCCGCATGGCCTGCGGTAGCCAAGGCAGTCGGAGGTGACCTTGAACAGCTTTCTAGCAACAGCGTTCTGGCTCGTACAGGAGGCGTCGCCCACGCTCGGTGGGGGACAGGAGTTGCACCTGGGCGAGATCTGGGATTCGGGGGGCTTCATGATGTGGCCGCTCGGCTTCTGCATGGCCGTCGGCTTCCTGATCATCTTCTGGAAGTTCATCGACCTCCAGGTGAAATCGACCCGCACACGTGCCCTTCTCTCCGATGTGGACGCGATGGTAGCTCACGGGCGCCTGCCCGAGGCCCTCTCTCGATGCGAAGACTCCAAGGCGCCGGCCGCTGCGATCCTGGAGGCAGGTCTCAAGCGACACGAAGAGGGCACCGAGCGAGTCATTCAGGCGATCGAGAACGCCGGCGCGATCCAGATCGCCGAGCTGGAGAAGGGCCTCGTCTGGCTGGCTACGCTGGCGAACGTCGCGCCGCTGCTCGGCTTCCTTGGAACCGTGATCGGGATGATCCAGGCGTTCCAGGCGATCGAGATCGCGGGCGAGGTGGAGGCCACGCTGGTGGCGGGCGGGATCAAGGTGGCCCTGATCACGACAGCGACCGGTCTGGCGATCGCCATCCCGATCAACATCGCGCACAACTACTTCGTGACGCGAGTGGACAGGCTCGTGATCGACATGGAGGAGAGCGCGCAGAAGATGATCGATGCCCTGCACGAGCAGGAGGCTGCGGCCCGCGCCGCTTCGTGACGGCGGCCGGCCCCCGCCGTGGTCGGGGACCGTAGCGCACAGATGGATCACGAAGAGCCCGGCGTCGCCGGGCTCTTTCGTTACCACACTCGCCCGTCCGGCTGCGGATCCCACTCGCTCGTTTCCCACTGCGGCGGTATCGTTGCCGGAACCCTCTCTTTCTGCTTACGTTTACGAGTCCGCCTGGCCCGGCCGGAGCGGGCTCCCTGCAGCGATGGCCTTCGTCACCAGCAAGAGCGAGGCTCACCATGCGCACTGAGGGTCCGTGTTCCTGGTGCTCGGCCCGCCGGCCCGTGCTCCTCCGGCGGCTTCCTTTCGGCTTCCTCATCCTGTTCCTCCCGCTCCTCTTGCGCCCGGCCGGGGCTCTCGCACAGGACGGGGCGATCGCCGGTACCGTGAAGGACGCCGCGACGTCGACGGGGCTGGCCACCGTCGAGGTGAGCGTACTGAGTGCGGATGGCGCCGTGGTCGCCGGCGACTTCTCGGGCCAGAGCGGCACGTTCCGAGTCACGGGGATCCCGCCGGGCACGTACACGCTGCGGCTCACGATCCCCGGCTGGCAGACGCTCAGCGAGCCGGGCGTAGTGGTGACGGCAGGCCAGGTCACAAGCCTCCGGCTGGTGCTGGAGGAGCAGATGTTCAGCATGAACCCGATCACCGCGACCGTGTCGCGGGGGGTGGAGGAGAAGCTTCTGGACGCACCGGCCTCCGTCCACGTGGTGAGCCAGGCCACGATCCAGAAGCATCAGTCACTCTCCACGACCGACTACGTCGACGACGTGGCCGGTGTGGACGTCATCACGACGGGCTTGCAGGGCAACTACTTCGTGACGCGCGGCTTCAACAACATCTTCTCGGGCGCCGTCATGTTCCTCACGGACTACCGGATCGTCCAGGTACCGTCGCTGCGCGCCAACATCGCCCACCTGAACCCGACGGTTCCGGCCGACATCGGTCGAATCGAGGTCGTCCTTGGACCCGCCTCCTCGATCTACGGACCCAACACGGCGAACGGCGTCGTCCACCTCATCACCACCTCGCCGATCGACGACCCCGGCATGGTTTTCTCGGTTGCCGGCGGAGCGAGGCGCCAGGGCGGCTCCGGGCTCGGGCCGACGGAGGTCGACAAGAACACGGAGGGGGTGTTCCAGGGCCAGGGCCGCATCGGCATCAAGGCGAGTGACAAGTTCGGGATCAAGGTCTCCGGGCAGTTCCTGGGCGGGACCGACTTTATCTTCATCGATCCGGCCGAGCTCGAGGCGCAGGTGTTCGCCCAGGCGTGCCTCGACGGCGTGCAGGAGGCTTGTCTTCTCTTCCAGCCCGGGACGACGGAGGAGCAGCTGATGAACGTGGGCCAGCGCGATGACGATTTGAACAACTGGTCGCTGGACGTCCGGGCGGACTGGCGTCCCACCGAGGAGACCGACGTCGTCTTCTCGTACGGTCACACGACGTCGAACACGAGCATCGACCTCACCGGAATCGGGGCCGGTCAGATCGATGGCTGGAAGTACGACTACTACCAGGCGCGGGTGAACCACAAGGATCTCTTCGCACAGGTCTACTTCAACAAGAGCAACGCGGGAGACACCTTCCTTCTGCGGACCGGGCAACCGATCGTCGACCTCTCGTCCCTCTTCGGGGCGCAGCTCCAGAACACCTCCTTCCTGGGCGAGCGCCAGTCCTTCACCTACGGGGCCGACTATCTCTTCACGAACCCGAGGACGGAAGGCACGATCAACGGAGTGTTCGAGGATGAGGACCAGATCACCCAGGTCGGCGCCTTCGTGCAGTCGCAGACGCAGCTGAGCCGGCAGCTCGACC
Source organism: Gemmatimonadales bacterium (assembly GCA_030636765.1). GTDB lineage: Bacteria > Gemmatimonadota > Gemmatimonadetes > Palauibacterales > Palauibacteraceae. Next base: position 32,771 of record DAOVWI010000004.1, on the reverse strand, counting down.
TGATCCTGGCTCTGCGGGGCGACTACCACTCGGTGCTGGACGACTTCGTCTGGTCGCCGCGCGTCGCCTTCGTCTACAAGCCGGAGCCGAACCACGCCCTCCGGGCCACGTACAACCGGGCGTTCTCGACGCCGACGACGAACAACCTCTTCCTCGATCTGCTGGCCAGGGTCGTCCCGCTGGGCGGGCCGTTTTTCTACCCTATCAACACGCAGGGCGTCAGGGACGGGTTCGCGTTCAGCCGGACGGACGGACGCGCCGACATGAAGTCGCCGTTCGCGCCGCTCATCGGCCAGTCGCCGGCGGCCTTCATGCCGACGACAACGGAGAACCTGTGGGCGTTGGCGGTGGGCTCCGTGGGGGCGTCGGACCCCGTGCTCGGAGCGCTGCTCGGCAGCCTGCCCGTACCGAACGAGAGCCAGGTCGGCATCGTCTCCGCGTTCCTGGATCCGGGGAGCGGCACGTTCATCGTTGATCCGCGCGGCGTGGATGGGATCACCGATATCCCGGCGATCGACAACCAGATTACGAACACGATCGAGGCGGGCTACAAGGGGCTGATCGCGGAGAAGTTCCTCATCGGGTTCGACTTCTACTACACGCTCATCGAGGACTTCATCGGTCCGCTCCGGATCGAGACGCCGAACGCCTTCCTGAGCGGCGGCGACATCGCGGGGTATCTGGCCGGCTTCGGGATCCCGCCGGAGCTGGCGGGCCAGATCGCTCAGGGGATGGCCGTGATCCCCCTGGGCGTGATCACGCCGGAGGGGGTGAGCACGCAGAATGCGCCGCTGCTCCTGACGTACCGGAACTTCGGTAGCGTCAACCTGTTCGGTGCGGATCTCTCCGCCCAGTACCAGGCGACGCCCGAGTGGTTCTTCGGGCTGACGGCCTCGTATGTGAGCGACGACACGTTCGACGCGGACGGCCTGGATGTCGCGCTGAACGCCACACGGTTCAAGACGTCGATCGGCCTTGGATACGACCGCCTGGGGTCGGGCTTCATGGCGGACGCCAAGTTCCGGTATATCGACGGATTCCCGGCCAACTCCGGCGTGTATGTGGGCGATGTCGACAGCTACTCACCCGTGGACGTGACGCTGGGCTGGGAGTTCGCGAACAAGGGGGTGATGCTGCAGCTCGATGTGACCAACATCTTCGACGAGAGCTACCAGTCGTTCCCCGGCACGCCGATTCTCGGACGGGTCGCCCTCTTCCGGATCGTTTACAACACTCCGTAGAAGGCAACAGCCTTCCAGCCCGTCGAGGCGCCTCGGTGAAGGTCCTCCTGATCGCGGCCCTTGTGCAGGTCGCGCCCGGCGGCGCCGGCCTCCTGTCTTCCTCTGCCCCGCTCGATTCCGAGCCGGCGGTCCTGGATCTCGCGTCCCGGCTCATCGAGGCGCAGCTGCCGCTCACGGCGGGAGACATCCTCTCGCGGTATCTCTCCTCGCGGCGCGATCCGGCGCCGCCGGATCCGCCTCTCGTGCTGCTGGCGGCGGGTGCATACGCACGGGCGGGGGCGTGGCCGCAGGTGCTGCGGCTGCTCCGCGGCCAGCCGTGGCTCGATCGTGCGGAGATGGGAAGGGGACTCCTGGAGCTCGCGCGCGCCTACGCGGGTGCGGACAGCCTGAGGCCCGCCCTGGCCGCCTACCGTCGGTATCTGGACGCGGCGTCATCGGAGGCGTGGGAGCCGACGCCCGACGTGAGCGGGGTCTTCCGGGTCGGATACGCGTCGGTTCTGTCGCGGCTCGGCCGGCACGACGACGCGGCCGCCCAGTACGAGGCCGTCGCAGAGGCGCTGCCGGAGGTGGCCGGTTGGTTCCGGCTCTCCGCGCTGCAGGAGCTGGCCCTGGCCGGCGACGCGGAGGGAGCGAGCCGGATCGCGGCGGCGCTCGGCCGGGATCGAGTCGTTCCGGCCGACTCGGTGCGCCGCGAGCTCGTCCTCGCGGCCTTCGGCGCCGGCGCGCTTCGGGAGGGGCTGGAGCAGGCCCGACGGCTACCGAGGCGGACGTCGGCGGCTCTCGCCGCGGAGTGGATCGCGCCGGCCCTTCTCGCCACGCGGGACACCGCAGCCGCCCAGCGGGCGCTGAAGGAAGCGCTCGAGCGGAGGGTGGGCCCCCGGGCCGGAGAGCTGCTGCTCGAGCTGGCTCCAGGCTGGGAGAACAAGCGCAGCGTCGCGGAGTCGGATCTTCGCGCCGGGCGAGCCGAGAGGGCGGCCCGGCTCCTGCGCGCAGCCCTGGAGGAGGCTCCGGGGGAGGAACGGGCGGCGGTCCGGATGGAGCTGGCCGAGGCCCAATACGCCGCCCGCGACAACCAGGGTGTCGTAGGGACCCTGGCGCCGTGGCTGGAAGGGATGCCGGCCGGGCCTGGCTCCGGTGCCATCGACGAGGCTTCCGTGTGGTTTCTGGCCGGACGGGCGTTCTCCCGTCTGGATGCCCGGGAGGCGGCGGAGGACGCGTTCCGACGGTCCGCGGAGGCTGGGTTCGGGACGGAGTCGGCGTTCGCCGCGTACCTGCTTGCCGACCGTCTGCAGGACGACGGCAGGCTGGAGGCATCGCGGGCCGCCTACGAGCGAGCCATCTCCCGCTTTCCCCGCTCCGGCTGGGCGGCCCGCTCGCTGATCCGCCTCGGCATGCTCTCCTTCGTGCTGGAGGAGTACGACGAGGCATACCTCCGCTTCAGGACCTACCGAAGGCGCTACCCCGGTGGCAACTGGTACCATGCGACGATCTACTGGACCGGACGCTCCCTGGAGGCGTCGGGCGACACTGCCTCCGCGCGCGCGCTGTACCGGGAGGCCGTCGGGTATTCGCCGCTGAGCTATTACGGCCACCTCGCCGCCCGTCGCATCGGCGAGGACGCGTTCGACATGGCAACGAGACGGGGTGGGCCCCGGTTGCCGGAGCTCTCATCCGCAGCCGTGGATCTCCTGGGACGCATGGAGGCGCTGCGTGCTCTGGGGTGGGAGGACCGGGCGGGGTGGGAGTACGACGTGGCCCTGGGTGCCGGGACCGTGCCGAGCGGTCAGCTGCTTCCGCTCGCCCGTGCGCTGAGCGAGCGTGGCTGGGCGCGCCGCGGCATCCGGCTCGGCCTGCGCGCACGGCGGCGCGAGGGAGGCCGCTGGAGCGAAGCGACGCTGCGGGCCGTGTACCCGCTACCGTATCGGACCGCTATCGAGGAGCTGGCAACGCTCCGCGGGCTGGACGTCGCGCTGGTCGCGGGGCTGATCCGCCGAGAGTCCCTCTTCGAGGCCGACGTCGTCTCGTCGGCCGGTGCGGTCGGGCTGATGCAGCTCCTCCCCCGGACGGCTCTCGAGATGTCCCGTGAGGCTGGAGTCGCTGGTTTCGCCGGTCCGCAGCTGGAGATTCCGGAGATCAACCTCCGCCTCGGAACGCTCTACCTCGAGCGAATGTTGGACCGCTTCGACGGCTCGGTCATCGCCGCGCTCATCTCCTACAACGCGGGCCCGCACCGGTACCTCAGGTGGCGGGAGTTCCCCGAACTGGAGGCCGATCCCGAGCTGTTCGTCGAGCGGATTCCCTTCCGCGAGACGCGAGTCTATGCGAAGGAGGTGACCGCAAACGCACTCATCTACGCGCGCCTCTACGGGCTCGCGGATGGACATGTTGACGGAGTCGAACGCGGGCGGTAGCATAGGCGCGGGGGACAGCCCACCCCAGGTTTCACGCCAGCAGGAGGACCCAATCCATGGCAACGGGAAAGGTGAAGTGGTTTAATGACGCCAAGGGTTACGGCTTCATTGAGCTGCCCGAGGGCGGCGAGGATGTCTTCGTCCATTACAGCGCGATCCAGATGGACGGATACAAGACGCTGGCCGAGGGGATGGACGTGGAGTTCGAGCTTGAGCAGGGAGATAAGGGCCTCCATGCCTTGAATGTGCAACGCGCATAGCAGCATCGGATGACGGGCGCACCCGTCATCCCTTTGAAGTGATGTAGGTGCACGCCCCGGCTCTTGGGCCAGGCCCAGGGTCGGGGCGCCGCCACTTCTGGAGCAGATTCCGCACGTGAGCGATCCTCCCTCCTCGGGGGACCAGCGTCCCACCCTCTTCCTGATCGACGGCTACGCCCTCATCTACCGCGCCTTCTTTGCGATGATCAGCCGGCCGCTGACCACGTCAGGCGGTGAGAACACGTCCGCCCCGTACGGGCTCGCCCGCTTCCTGGTGCGGCTGCTGGAGGAGCACGAGCCGGAGTACGTGGGCATGGTGTTCGACGCCGGCGACTCCTTCCGCACGGAGGTGCATCCGGAGTACAAGGCCACGCGGGAGAAGATGCCCGAGGAGCTCGAGGCTTCGATCCCGCGCTGCCGGGCGCTCGTCGAGGCGTTTCGCGTTCCCGTGCTGGAGGTGGCCGGATGGGAGGCGGACGACGTGATTGGCTCGCTGGCCGCCCAGGCGAGCGAGCGCGGAGTGCGTACGGTGATCGTCTCGGGGGACAAGGACTTCTACCAGCTGATCGACGAGAACACTTTTCTGCTCAATCCGGGTCGCGGCGGGCCCGCTGCCGTCGAGGAGGAGTGGGTGACGCCCGAGAACGCCGCGGACCGACTGGGCGTTGCGCCGCATCAGGTGACGGACTACCTGGCCCTGCTGGGAGACAGCTCCGACAACGTGCCGGGCGTGCCGGGGATCGGGAAGAAGACGGCGAACGCCCTGCTCGCGGAGTTCGGGTCGCTGGACGAGCTCATCTCCCGAGTGGACGACGTGGGCATCACCCGAGCCCGCAAGTCGCTTCGAGAGAACGCCGAGCGGGCACGCCTGTCGCGCGAGCTCGTGACGATCCGTCTGGATGTGCCGATCGAGCTCGACCTGGATCGTCTGGGGCGGAAGCCTCCCGACCGCGATCGCCTTCGGCAGCTCTTTCTGGCTCTCGAGTTCCGCTCGCTCGTCCGTGAGTTCGCACCGGCCGGCGAGACGATGGCTCGCGAGTCCGAGTATCGCCTGGTCACGGAGGCGGAGGAGCTGGAGAGCCTGGTCGAGGCGGCACGGAAGGCGAAGCGCGTGGCTCTGGCGGTGGTCGGGTCATCTGGCGATCCGATGCGGGCCGGGCTCGTGGGCCTCGGGCTGGCGGTCGCGCCGGGTCGTGCATGGTACCTGCCCTTCGGCCACGTGGCGCCGGCGGTCGCCAGGGACGAGGCGGGGAACCCCGTGCTCAGCTTCGAACACCCCCGGATCGTGAGCCTGCCGGCCCTCGGCAGGTCGCACGCTGCCGCCGCTCTGAGGGAGCTGCTGGCGGATCCTGCCGTGGAGAAGATCGGCCACGACCTGAAGTTCTGCCTCCACGTACTCGAGCGCGCCGGAGCTCCGGTGGCCGCACTGACCTTCGACGTCTCGCTCGCCTCCTACTGCCTGGATCCGGGGAAGCGGCAGCAGGATCTGGACCTGCTCTCGCTGGAGCGCTTCGGCCACACGCTCTCCGGGAGCAGCGCGGAGGTAAGCGGGTCCGATCTGGAGCCCGCGGAAAGGGACGCGGAGGAGGTGGCTCCCGCCGTGGCCGAAGAGGCCGACTACTCGCTGCGCCTGGCCGGGGTGCTGGAGGAGGATCTCCGAGCCCACGAGATGCTCCATCTCTTCGAGAGCGTGGAGATGCCTCTGTTGCCCGTGCTCGTCGACATGGAGCGCGCCGGGATCCGGATCGACGTCGAGTTCTTCCACGACCTCTCCAGGAAGCTGAGGCGCGACATCGATCTCATCCGCGAGGAGATCTTCAAGATCGCCGGCGAGGAGGTGAACCTGCGCTCCGTGCAGCAGCTCCGCGAGCTCCTGTTCGACCGCCTCGGGCTGCCGGTCCTCAAGCGGACCAAGACGGGCCCTTCCACGGACGAGAGCGTGCTGATGGCCCTCGCCGCCGAGGGGCACCAGATCCCTCGACTCATCGTGGAGCACCGGGAGCTGGACAAGCTGGATGGGACGTACGTCTCGAAGCTGCCCCGGCTCGTTAACCAGGAGACTGGGAGGATCCACACCAGCTTCAATCAGATGGCGACGACGACGGGCCGCCTCTCCTCCTCGGACCCGAACCTTCAGAACATCCCGATCCGTTCCGAGATCGGCCGCCGGATCCGGAAGGGCTTCGTGCCCGAGGAGGGCTGGCTTTTCGTGGGCGCCGACTACTCACAGATCGAGCTCCGGGTCCTGGCTCATCTTTCCGGCGATCCGGCGTTCGTCGAGGCGTTTCGGGAGGGCCGTGACATCCATCGCGAGACGGCGGCCCGCATCTTCGGGGTCGCCTCCGAGGCCGTGTCGTCGGCAATGCGCGATCAGGCGAAGACGATCAACTTCGCGACCATCTACGGTCAGGGGCCCGTCGCCCTCGCCGCGCAGCTCGGGATCGGCCGCGCGGAGGCCCGCACCTTCATCGATCAGTACTTCGAGCGGTTCGGCGGGGTGCGCGACTTCCTCGAGGAGATGAAGGAGCGGGCTCGCGCCCAGGGATACGTGGAGACGCTCATCGGCCGCCGCCGCTACATCCCGGAGATTCGCTCACGGAATCCGGGGATGCGGGGCTATGGGGAGCGGACCGCCACCAACTCGCCGATCCAGGGGACGGCGGCCGACCTCATCAAGATCGCGATGATCCGGCTGCATGACCGGCTGGCCGTGGAGTACAAGGGCCGCGTCCGCATGCTGCTCCAGGTGCACGACGAGCTCCTCTTCGAGGTGCGTGAGGGACTCACGGATGAGGTGGCCAAGGTCGTCAGGGAGGAGATGGAGGGAGCCGCCGACCTGGACGTCCCCCTCGAGGTGGATCTCGGAGTCGGAGACAGCTGGTACGCGTGCAAGGCCGGCTGAGACGACGTCGGCCGCGTATGATCTACCCGTCGCGCAGCCGGCGGAGGAAGGCGGCGGGGTCCTCTCCGCGGCGCAGGACTTCGATAAGCGCGCTTCCGACGATTATCCCGTCCGTGTGCCCCGCGATCTCTCTCACCTGGCCGGCGCTTCGAATGCCGAACCCGGCCAGCACCGGGACCGGCGAGGCCGCTTGGACCCGGTCGAGGTAGCCCCGCAGTGTCTGTCCAGAGTCCGTGTCGCCGCCGGTCGTCCCGGCGGTCGTGACGGCGTACACGAAGCCGTCGCTGGCGGTGCACAGCAGACGCAGGCGCTCGGGCGGAGTGATGGGCGTTACGAGCTGGACGAGGGCGACCCCCACCCCGGAGAGAGCGCTCCGGAGGGGTCCGCACTCCTCGTACGGCAGGTCCGGCACGATGAGGCCCGCGACTCCCACCTCGGCTGCCTGCCGCGCGAAGTCGGCTAGCCCGCGCGCCAGGAGCGGGTTCAGGTAGCTCATCAGCACCACCGGAGTCGAGCTCCGCGCACGAGCGACGGTCTCGAGAATCCAACCGAGCGTGACGCCGTACTCGAGCGCGCGGCGGCTCGATTCCTGGATCGTCACGCCGTCGGCCATGGGGTCGGAGAACGGCACGCCGATCTCGACGATCTCGGCGGCGTCGGAGACCGCCCGGAGGAGATCGGCGAACCCCTTCGGTTCGGGAAAGCCCGCCGTGAGGAACGCCGCCAGCGCCGGTCGTCCGGAGTCGGTCGCCCGTCGAATCGCCCGCTCGAGGCGGTCCGCGCCCGCGTCGTGGGTTGCCTCAGCGAGGCGGTCCGCGCCCGCCAGGCCGGTCATGGTCGCTCCCGCTCCCTTGGCCCGGAGGGGAGGGCGAGATCCTTGTCACCCCGCCCCGACAGGCCCACGAGGATCCGGGTCCCCGGATTCGCGGCTGCCCAGCGCTTCGCGCCGGCGAGCGCGTGAGCCGACTCGAGCGCCGGCACGACGCCTTCGAGCACGCAGCATTCGTCCCGCGCGGCCATCGCCTCCTGGTCGGACACGCTCGTGTACCGGGCCCGTCCGATCGACTCCAAGAAGGCGTGCTCGGGCCCTACTCCCGGGTAGTCGAGTCCCGGGGCGGCGGAGTGCGTGTCCTGGATCTGGCCGTTCTCATCCTGCAGGAGGAGCGAGTACGCTCCGTGCAGAACGCCCGGTGTGCCACGTTCGATGGTCGCGGCGTGCGTCCCCAGGTGATCGCCCGTGCCACCGGCCTCCACCCCCAGAAGAGCGACGTCCGCGTCGGCCAGGAACGGGTGGAAGAGACCGATGGCGTTGGAGCCGCCGCCCACACAAGCCACCGCCACGTCCGGCAGCGCCTCCTCCCTCTCGAGGTGTTGAGCCCGAGCCTCCGTTCCGATCACGGTCTGGAGCGACCGAACGAGCAGGGGATAGGGATGGGGGCCGACGACCGAGCCCAGCAGGTAATAGGTCGAGTCGGGGTGGGTCACCCAATCCCGCAACGCTTCGTCGATCGCCGCCCGCAGCGTTCGGTCTCCGCCCCTCACCTTGATGAGGGTCGCACCCAGCATCCGGATGCGATCCGCGTTCGGAGCCTGACGCTCGACATCGATCTCCCCCATGTAGATGGTGCACGGAAGGCCGAGCCGGGCGCACGCTGCCGCCGTCGCGACCCCGTGCTGGCCGGCCCCGGTCTCCGCCACGATGCGCCGCGCGCCGACCCGGCACGCGAGCAGCGCCTGGCCGATGGCGTTGTTGATCTTGTGCGCGCCGGTGTGGGTCAGGTCCTCGCGCTTCAGGTACACGGTCGCGCCCCAGGCCTCGCCCATCCGCCGGGCGTGAGTCAGGGGGGTGGGACGGCCCACCCACGTGCGCAGCTCCCGGCTGAGGTCCCGCTGAAAGCTCGGATCGCTCAGCGCTTCTTGGACGGCCAGCTCGAGTCGGTCCAGAGCCGGGACGAGGATCTCCGGCACGAAGCGGCCCCCGAACGGTCCGAACCGCCCCCGATCATCGGGCAGCCGGCCCGCCGTGAGGTCGTCGAGCGTGTGGGACGGCGCTCCGTCGAACTCGGCTCGGGCGACGCTCATCTCGATGCTCCGCAGGCGGGCTCCTCGGCGCTCGCCCAAGCTTCGTTCAACTCGGCCTCCGCTCGCCGTACCGCCGCCATGAAGGCTTCGATCCTCTCCGGGTCCTTGACCCCCGACCTCCCTTCCACGCCGCTGCTCACGTCCACCGCGTACGGCCGGACCGCGCGAATGGCATCGGCCACGTTCTCCGGCGTGAGGCCGCCGGCCAGGACGAGCCGTGCGTCGCGCGCCACGACGGCGGCTCGATCCCAGCTAGGCCGGATGCCGCGCCCGCCCCGGCCCGGCGCCTCGAGCAGGATGGCCGGCCGACCGTTGCACCGCTCCAGGTACCGACCCACGTACTCCCGGACCCGCGATCCGAGGGTCGGAGTGTCGTGGAACACCGCGAGGAGCTCGCTCGCGCCGGCCATCGTTCCGGCCAGGTCGCCCGCCGGCTCCGACTGCACCATCTCGGGACGAAGCGCCCGGACGACGGCCCTTACCTCGTCGGGTGCAGGATACCGGAAGACCGCCACGCGCGTGACGAAGGCGCCGAGCCGGTCGGAGAGCGCGAGGGCCTGCTCGATCCGCACGCGGCGCGGCGAGTCGGCGAACACGTACCCGACCGCGTCCGCGCCGGCCTCGGACGCTGCCGCGGCCGCCTCGGTCGTCGTGATCCCGCAGATCTTCACGCGGACGCGCATGACCTCAGCGCTTCCTCTCGACCCGCCGCAACCAGTTCGGCCGTGAGCCCGGACGGGTCCACCGACCGCATGAGCGCGCTTCCGACGAGCGCCAACCGGTAGCCGCGGGAGGCCACGCCACGGATGTCCCCGGGCGTTGTAAGGCCGCTTTCCGCGACGCACGGCATGCCGGAGGGAAGGGAGGCGGCCAGCTCGGCCAGCCGGGTCGGGTTGACCTCCAGGCTCGTGAGGTCGCGCGCGTTGACGCCGATGAGCACATCGAGGCCGAGGGCCTTGGCGCGGGGCAGGAGGAAGCCAATGCGCTCCAGATCCGGCTCGGCAAACGACTCGAGAAGGACGAAAAGCCTTAGCCCGGCCGCCGCCTCCAGCATCTCGACCAGCACGGCGTCCTCGACAAGGCGGACGATCAGCAGCGCGCCCCCGGCGCCGGCAGCGCGGGCCTCCAGCAGCTGGTACGGGTCGACCAGGAAGTCCTTCCGCATGGCCGGCACGCCCGTGGCGCCCGCCGCCCCCTCGAGGTCGGCGAGACTTCCCCCGAACCGGCTCGGCTCGGTGAGTACGGAGATCGCAGCCGCTCCGCCACGGGCGTACGCGCGGGCCCGCTCGGCCGCAAGCCCGGCGCGAGGGCTCGGGCTGAGCGATCCCGCCGAAGGGGCCCGCCGCTTGATCTCTGCGATCACGTCGAAGCCCGCATCCAGCAGGAGCCGGGGTGGCCGGGGCGTCTCCAGCGCCCGGGAGTGGAGAGCTCCTTCCGGCTCCCGCCTTCGGGCGTCCGAGACCCGCGACCGGCTCTCCCTGGCCATGGTGGCGAGGAAGTCAGACATGCCTGGCCGCCCCGGTCACCTCGGCCACGTCGGTCGCCCCGGTGGGCGAGAAGGTCCTCAGACGCTCGAGAAGCTGTGCGGCCGAGCCGTCGTCGATCGCCGCGGCTGCGATCCCCAGCCCGGTGTCCAGCGTGCCGGCGCCTCCGGTGATCTCCAGCGCCAGCGCCGCGCCCAGCTGGAGCGCATCGCGGTGCGGCCCTCGCTCGCCCTCGAGTGCCGCACGCAGCCGAAGCGCGTTCTCCAACGGATCCCCGCCGATGAGGTCGGAGGGCCGGCAGCGAGGGACTCCGTGCTCCGCCGGGTCGCGCTCCAACCGCCGAACGGATCCCGGCCGCACGTCGAAGAGCTCAAACGGGCCGAAGGGTGTCGCCTCGTCCCAACCGCACGCTCCGTGCACGACGAACGCGCGCTCGATCTTCATGCCGGCCAGCGCCTCGGCCATGCGGGCGGCGACGTCCAGGTCGTACGCTCCAATCAGGTAGAAGGGCGGTTCCGCGGGGTTGGTCAGAGGGCCCAGGATGTTGAACACGGTGCGGATTCCGAGCGCTTGGCGGACCGGCACCATCGCCCTCATGGCCGGGTGAAAATACGGTGCGAAGAGGAAGGTGAATCCGGTGCGCTCGAGACATTCGACCGCCGATCTCTCGTCGTGTGGCAGCGCCAGGCCCAGTGCCTCCAGAACGTCGGCGCTGCCGGAGCGACTCGAGACGGATCGATTGCCGTGCTTGATGACCGGTTGGCCGCACGACGCGGTGAGCAGTGCGGCGCCCGTGGAGAGGTTGAGGCTGCCGGACCCGTCGCCTCCCGTGCCCACGATGTCGATCGCCGGCAGCCCGTCCGCTACGTCGGCACGTATGGCTCGATGCCGCATAGCCCCCGCGAATCCGCGGATCTCCTCCGCGGTCTCGCCTTTCGACACGAGAGCCGCCAGAACGGCTCCCGATAGGGCCTGCGAGCCCCCTGAGGCGGTAAGCGCCAGGAGCACGTCGGCGGCCTCCTGCTCTGTGAGATCATGACCGTTCGTCAGGCGTTCCAGCGTGCGCGGCATGCCGTTCATATTGGCTCCGATCGCGACCGTGGAGGAGCCGGCGAGGGCACAAAAAAACCCACCTCCAGCCCCTCGGAGGTGGGTCGCAGGGTCATGGGTCAGGCGTTCTACCCGATAGCGTCCACCTCCGCGTGCGCGCAGTACCACCACCACCAGCTGCTGGTGTGCGCTTTCGAGGCGAGAAGTAGGACCGGGTTCTGCATCGCAATGACGCTAGGGTCGCGGCCGCCGCTCGTCAAGCCGATCCTACAGCATCGGCCAGAGGTCCGGGTTCACCGAGATCATCCACTCCCACACGCCGTCGTCCAGGCCCCGGCCCACGTCCACCCGCAGCGCGTCGTTGAGGAAGCCGATGCCGACGCCCAGCGAGGGTCGAAGCCCGTCGCTCCGCGTGGCGCCGAACCTCTCGGCGGCCTCGGCCGAGACCGAGGTGACGCCCACCCACCCCGCCGTGGCGAACGCCCGGACGTTCAGCCACCGGCCCAGCACCTGCCGCGAGCCGAGGAGCCGCACGAGGAACCCCTGGTCGCCGCCCCAGGGACGAAACGGGTAGCCGGGGACGGTGTGCCGACCCCCGAGGAGCACGAGCCGCTGCGCCGGAAGCGTGCCTGCCGCGAGCGCACCACCGACCTCGGCCTTCCAGGCCCATGGAGCTCCGGGCTTCTGGCCGTCCAGAGCGACGCCGAAGATCCACCGAGCGTAGCCGTCATCGATAACCCCCGCCTCCGCCTCGAAACGCGCGCTCAAGCCGGCCCCGAGCAGCTCGCCGAGTTGGGGCCGAAGCAGCACGGTGACGCTCGCCAGGCCTCCGTCTCGAATCGACCGGACCGGCCGCGCGTCCGACACGCCCGTCGCCAGCGTCGCGCTCTCCTGGTTCTCCCAGCCGGCCGAGACGGAGCTCGTGTTGCCGAGCAGGGGGAAGAACAGCGTGGCCCTCACGCCGTCGCGGAAGTACGGGTCCATGAAGTCCTCACCCTTGATGGCTAGCGAGAAGGAGGAGACGAGTCCGGCCGCGGCCTGAAACGGTCCCACGTCCGTGAGGCGCTGGCTGTATCCTTCGACGCGCAGTCGCGACGAGCCGATGTCGCGATCGAAGGCGACCAGCAGCTCCGGCACGTCCGTACCGAACGGGTAGCCCACCCACGCCCGCACGGAGCCGCGTGGGAGCGCGTACTCGCCGCCCGCTCCCGCCAGGAACCCTTCGGCCCTCCTCCCGCGGGCCAGGCTCGAAACGCCGTCGATCCACACGCGGAGGCGACCGGTCGGGACGACCCGGCGTCCCACGATCTCTCTTGCCTTCGCGCGGATCTCTTCCATGTCGATGGCCGCGGTATCGGCCTCGCCCAGCGGGCCGTCGAGCAGGTCGCGTCTCCACTCGTCGTAGGTCTCCAGCTCGGACCTCGCGACCGAGCTGATCTTCTCGCCCCTCGGCACGGGCTCGGTGAGATTGCCGTTGATTCGGTATGGTCCGATGTGGTGCTCGGTTCGGATCGTGGCGGAGATCGGGAAGCTGAGCCACCGTGACGCTCGTCTTACATCGACGATCTGCAGCACCGGGAGCCAGTAACGCCCTTCCCACAGCGCGTTGGATATGTCGATGTCCAACCCGGTCAGGCGGGGATCCACGTAGGATGTGGGCGTGAAGGTGAAGGCCATGCGGGCGACCGCCCATGTATCCCGGTCGATGTACAGCGTCCCGATGATGCCGGAGCGGTCGAAGCGGGTCGGCCTCACTTCGATCTCGTAGATGCGAGCGCGGCCTCCCTGGAAGCGGATCTCGGTCGAGTCCGCCAAACGGTACTCGTAGAAGCGTGTAGCCGCGCGAGCGACCGGGTGCAAAACGCCCCTGACCTCGTCTCCCTCTCCCACCCGGATGACGTCGCCGAAGTTGTCGATGGTCACGGCAAGGTGATCGACGTGGTAGCGGATCCTCGACGGGAGCCTTCGGTCGGAGCGGCGTCCCAGGATCGTCTGGGTGAGATTCCCGGGTGCCTGCCAGGCGATCCTCAGGGCCACCTGATCGGCCCGGATCAGGCGCTCCTGACCCTCGATGTCGGTGAGCAGATAGATGTAGCCCTCGGCGTCCGCCTCGAAGTTGAGCAGCGAGCTGTCGGAGAAGGCATGGCGTCGCGCGGCGATCGCCGCTTGGATGATCAGGAGAACGCGCTCGTCGTTCCACTCGGACGGAGCGGTCCCTGGCTCGGGGGACAACACAGCTTCGGCCCCCCGGGTCACGGCGAGCGTGTCCTGTGGGAAGAGGGTCGAGGCGGGCGCGAGGGCGGCCGCGGTCAGATGGAGCAGCAGCGCTCCCGTCGTCACTGACATTGTGGTGGAGAATACCAGCCGCGTCGCGCCTGCGTTCCCGGGCGCCTGCAAAAAGTGGCGGGCCGGCCGGCCCGCCGAGCGGACCTGCTAGAAGAGCTCCTCCTGATCCTCCTCATCGGGCGGCTGGGTGAGCGCGCCCAAACGGCGGATCCAGTACTCGACGTCGAAGCTTTCCTCGTTCTTCAGCATGCGACGGAGCACGGGCGACAGCTCCTGCATGGCGTCGAGGAGGTCCTCGGTGGCCGAGAGGGCCTCGGTGGCTTTGGCGATCTCCTCGGGCAGGCTGGCCATGTCCTGAAGGATCGTCTGTTCGGAGCGGGAGGCGACCACCGGCTCCTCCAGGGTCGCCACGTACACCTCGGTGCGGCGGCCCGGCCCCCTTCCGTCCTCGATCGGGAGCAGCCCGACGATCTCTTCCGATCGCCAGTACTTTCCGTATCCGAGGTGGATCATGCGACCCGGCTTGATCTCCAAGGCTCCTCCAGAGACGGCCAGAAATAAACCGTGGTTAGGGGATTGGATCGGGTCAAAATCACGGGCGGCGCCGGACGTGTCAAGCAGCGATCCCGGCCCCCGGAGGCCCATGAGCCGAGTTTGCCGCCGGGCCATCGGCCGGGCATTATCTGATCAACATGGTGCAATCATCGAACGACGGACATGGTCGCACGGTCCGGGATCCGGTCTGGAACAACGTCCGGCTCGACGCTGTGGCCGCCGAGGTCGTCGACACCCCGGATTTCCAGCGGCTGAGGCGGGTCAAGCAGCTGGGCTTCGCGCATCTGGTGTATCCGGGCGCGGTCCACACGCGCTTCAACCACGCGATCGGCGTGTACGGGCTTACCGGCCGCGCCATCGCCAGCCTGCGCTGGAGCGGTGCGCTGGAGCGGATCAGCTCGGAGGCGCGCGGACAGCTGCCGATCGTCCTTCTCGCTGCCCTTCTCCACGATGTGGGGCACTACGCCTTCTCGCACACGATGGAGGAGGTGGGCCCGGGCTCGATCCCGGGCCACCACGAGGAGATGGCGTCGAGGTTCCTGCAAGCCGACTCGATCAGGAACGCGCTGCGGCGCGTCGACGAGGAAGCGCCCGAGATGATCGCCGAGCTCATCCAGGGGCGGTCCCGCCACCCCCTGCAGGGGCTGATCGCCGGCCCCCTGGATCTCGACAAGGTCGACTATCTGAGGCGGGACAGCTTCTTCTGCGGCGTGCCGTACGGAGCCGTGGACGTGGACCGGCTGCTCGAGGCCCTCACTCTGGCCCGGCAGGAGAGGGGGAGCTCGCTGGAGATCGCGGTCTCGGAGAAGGGCCTCAGCGCCCTCGAGTCACTCCTTTTCTCGAAGTACCAGATGTTCCGGAACGTGTACTGGCACCACGGCGTGCGTGCGGCCTCCTCCGTCTTTCGGGCTCTGGTCGAGCGGGCGGGCGATGCGGCTCTCGTGGAACCCCAGGAGCTCCCGGGGCGCACCGACGAGGAGCTGCTGGGGCTACTCGCGCGGCGGGCGGCCGACCGGAAGGGCGAGCCGGACGCCGACATCGTGGGCCGGCTGGTCGCCTGTCTCGAGAACCGGCGCCTGCCGAAGCGCTCCGTCGAGCTGTTCGGCGACGAGCTGCCGGCGGGGATCGGTGGGTGGCTTCAGCCGAGAACGGACCTGGTGCGGCGGCTTGAGGATCGGTTGGCCGACGAGTGGGGTCTGCCGGCCGGCAGCGTGTTCGTGGATTATCCCAGCTATCCGGGCATGCTGCAGCTGGACACCCTCCTGGTCCGGAGAAGTGGAGACGTGCAGCGTCTCACGTCGGAGGGCGAGGCGGGGTTGATCGATCTGCCGCGCCTGAGCCGGTCGCTGCACCACGCGGCGCGCGTGTTCCGGGTGTTCGTGCTGGGGGAGCGCCGATCTCTTGATCCGGGGCCACTGCTGGAGTTCCTCCAGGGCTCGGCGTCCGAGGTGGAGGCACGGCTCGCCGATAGCCGGTCGTTGTATGGGCGCTTGGCCGAGTAGTGAGGGTTCTTCAGCGACCGGCTACGAGGCAGGCTCGAGCAGATCGATCACGATCACCGTCGTGTTGTCGATCCCGCCGCTCGCGTTGGCCCGCTCGATCAGCATCTCGGCGCTCGTTGCGGCATCCGCTGCCGAATCGAGAATGGCCGCGATCTCCGAATCGGGAAGCATCGTCGTGAGACCGTCCGTCGCCAGGAGGATCCGGTCGCCCGGCTCCAGGATGCCGTGGTAGACGTCGATCTCGAGTCCTCCAGCGATGCCCAGGGCGCGCGTGAGGATGTTGGATCTCGGGTGAGTGCGCGCCTGTTCGTCGGTAAGAGTGCCTCGATCGACCTCCTGCTGGACCAGCGTATGATCGCGAGTGATCCGTTCCAGTCTTCCGTCGCGGAGCCGGTAGGCCCGGCTGTCGCCGACGTGGCCGACGACGTACGAGTCCGGCCGTGTGCAGAGGGCTGTGACGGTCGTGCCCATCCCGGAGCAAGCGGGATCGCCCCGAGCGCGGTCCAGGATGCGCTGATCGGCCTCGGCGATCGCGGCCTCGAGCGCTGTGGCGAGCTCGGCCATCTCGCTCGTGTCGGCCGCTGCGGAGAGCCTCTTGCCGATGAGGGTCGAGGCGATCTCGGCCGCCACCTCGCCGGCCGCGTGGCCACCCATTCCGTCGGCCACCACGAAGATGCCGGCTCCCTCATCGGCGTAGAACCTGTCTTCGTTGCTCTGACGAACTCGGCCGACGTGGGTGGCGGCCGCGTGGCGCGGGGTCAGTGGCATTGTGTTCTCGGCGATGGTAGGCTTTCCGCGTGGCACCCGGCCCAATCTCCGGGACGCACTCGGCCCAAGAAGAAGGAGAATAGAAGCCCTCCCATGCCTGGCGCCAGTTCACCCATGAGGGTCGCGGAGGGCGCTACTAGACCGGCGTGGCGGCTCACTTTACCTTGCACGTTCGCTGCAATGGCCGGCCCCGCCGGCAGTAGCTTGTGAGCGGAGCCCGACGCCCGAAAGTGTGATCATGCGAAGCCGTCGACGGATGAACGGCCACCTGCCGGCCGACGACGTACCGAGTTCTCTCGACCTCTACCTCGACGACCTGAGCGCTCATCCCTTACTCGATGCAGAGGAAGAGGACCGCATCGCGCGTCTCGCCCGGGCCGGCGACGGCTCCGCTCTCGATGTGCTTGTAAGGGCCAACCTCCGCTTCGTCGTTTCCGTGGCCAAGAAGTATCAGAATCGTGGCATGCCGTTCGCCGATCTGATCCAGGAGGGGAACGTCGGCCTCGTCACGGCCGCGCGGAAGTTCGATCCGGACCAGGGTGTGAAGTTCATCAGCTACGCCGTGTGGTGGATCCGGCAAGCGATCCTCGCCGCGCTCGCCAAGCACGGCCGTAGCGTGCGGCTGCCGCTGAACCGCGCCACCGAGCTTGCTCGGATGACCCGGGTGCGGGAGGAACTGAAGCAGAGCCTGCGCCGCGATCCGAGCGTGGACGAGATCGCCGAGATCGCCGAGCTGGACATGGCGACGGTGGAAATGCTCCAGATGCTCAACGTGGCCGAGGTCCGGCTCGACGCTCCCGTAGGCTCGAGCGACGACAACCAGCTCGTCGATCGCTTTCTCGTGGACGAGTCGAGCCTGGAGGAGGTTCTCGAGGCGAAGCTCCTGAAGGAGAAAGTCGCACAGGCCCTCCAGGGACTGAAGCCGAGGGACGCTCGCGTCGTGCGACTCTACTACGGGCTCCAGGGGGAACAGGAGCATACGCTCGAGCAGATCGGCCAGCTGTTGGGAGTCACGCGCGAGCGCGTCCGCCAGCTTCGGGATCGGGCCCTGCGGGAGCTCCGCGCCGGACCGGCGGGTCAGATGCTACGGAGCTTCGCCGCTTGAGAGGAGGCCGCGCGCGGCACAGCCGGCGTCCTCCGTCCACACCAACTCGCGTTCCGCCAGGGACGTGCGTTCTCGCCAATCCGACGGCGCTCGACTGGCTGAGAGTCGCTCGCCCTCGCTTTCGATGAGTCGTACGAAGTCGAACCGGGCTCCCGCCAGCTCCAGCCAATCCACGTACGCGAAGGCCTGTTTCTCCTCCGCCGTACGGTAGCTCCGCACCTCCCGCCAGACCGGTACGAAGCCACGGCCCACCTCATCTCGCGCGAGGAAGAAGAGTGACGCGGCCTCGCCTCGTGGCGCGGCCGCCGCGAGGGTGTCGTTGATCAGGTACGTAGCGGCCATCGAGCGGAGAGAGTCGCCGGAGGGGACCGCTTCGAGGGCCGCGCGCTGAGCGAGGAAGGGACGCGCCACGCCGTCCGCCCTCAGGAGCTGCTCTGCGAGGATGGGTCCGTAGGTAGCCATGCGTCCGACAGGCTCCCTGGGCGTCGCGCGCCCGAGCTCGACCGGGGCCATGTCGAGCGGCACTCCGAATCCGAGTGACGGCATGTACGCACCGGGCGGCAGCACCGCCTGCGCGACGCCCGCCGATGGGCAATCCGCGGGCGCGGCTGCGGGTCCGGTTTCGATGATCAGACTCCCGACTCTGGCTCCGCCGGCCACGAGCGCCAGCTCGGCGCCCGGACGCAGGAACGCGGCCTCGAAACGGGCGCGGTACTCCTCGTCGATCGGGCTGGGGAGCTCGAGGGAGGCCAGGCTGTCTCCGGTGATGCGGGCGATCGGTGCGAGCGTGGCGCGTCCATCCTCCCGCAGGCCGACCATGTACAGGAGGGGCCCATCCGGGAGGGGTGCGGGCGGCGCCTCACCCTCGACAACGGCTTCCGGCGTGGGGGGAGAAGGGTCCTCGAGAGTGATCCAGCCCCCTCCCCACTCGACGTCGCACGCGGCGGGGCCGAGCGCGAGTGCGGTCAGCAAGGCTAGAGCGCACCATGGGACCGCGGGCCGGCGAAGAGAGCGTGTCATCCAGGCTCGCATCTTCAGGTTGGGCGGTAAAGGCCACGTGGCGCCAAGGTAGGCGGAGCGTTGAGAGCGAGCAACAAAGCGTGTCGAGCGCTACGTTTCCCGGTGGTCGTTTTGCCCCTTCGAGCGAGGCGCCTTGAACAGAACCGCGGTCTACCACCATTCCGACTGCGCGCGTCATGACACGGGCTGGCGCCACCCGGAGCACCAGGGCCGGCTGCGCGCTGTGACGAACGCGCTCTACGCGGCGCTGCCCGAGCTTTCCTCGGATGTGGAGATGGTCGGCGGCCACGCCATCGATCCCGCACAGCTCGAGCTCGTCCATACCGGGGACCACGTGGAGACGGTCCGGAGGGCGGCAAGCCGCGCCGGAGCTGAGGACGGCCTGGTCAGCCTGGACGCGGACACCGTGCTGTCGGCCGCCTCCTGGGACGCGGCGCTCGCGGCCGTAGGGTGCGTGATCGATGCGGTGGACGCTGTGGCTGCGGGCCGCTACGCAAACGCCTTCTGCGTGGTGCGTCCTCCGGGGCATCACGCCACGGCCGGCCGCGCGATGGGATTCTGCCTCTTCAACTCCGTAGCCCTAGGAGCCCGCCACGCCATCGCCGGTGGCCTGGCCGCCCGGGTGCTGATCGTCGACTGGGACGTCCACCACGGAAACGGCACGCAGGACATCTTCTACCGGGATCCGGATGTCTTCTACCTTTCGATGCACGAGAGCCCGTGTTATCCGGGAACGGGCTTGCGCGAGGAGCGCGGAGCCGGGCCCGGGGAGGGGACGACGCTGAACGTGCCGCTGCCGCCGGGCCTGCCGCCGGCGCGCTACGTCGATGAGCTCGTTGCCGCGATCGACGCGGCGGCGGGCTTCGAGCCGGACCTGGTGTTGATCTCCTGTGGTTTCGACGCGGCAGAACGGGATCCGATCGGGGGCTTTACGCTGCGGGAAGAGGAGTTTACGGAGATCACCGTCGAGCTGGCGGAGCGTACCAGGAGCAGCGCCGCCGGCCGGATCGTCTCGGTCCTCGAAGGGGGCTACAATTCCGAAGAGCTGGGCCGGAACGTGGTTGCGCACGTGAAGGCGCTGAGAGATGTCCGTGTACCGAGTGCGAGCGAGGAGGTCCATCGATGAGGGCTCGTCTGCCGGATGGGTTCGTGGAGGCGACCGCCGCCGAGCTCGAGCGACGCTCCCTGGATGGCTGGCTTCTCTTCGATCTGGAGGGGCGAAATCGGGTGACGTGCGAGCTGCTTGGTCTGGGCGATGGGCCATCACGCCGGATCTTCCTGCTGCTTCGTCCCGGAGCGAAGCCGTCGGCGCTTGCGCACCGGATCGAGCTGGATGCCTGGGACGGATGGGAAGGGGATCTCGAGGCGTACGTCGGCTGGAAGGAGATGGAGGAAGCGCTCGGCCGGATGCTGGGTGGCTGCGAGGTCGTCGCCATGGAGGTGTCGAGGCGCGACGACGTGCCGTTCGTGGACCAGGTGCCGGCGGGCGTCGTCGAGCTGATCGAGAGCCTCGATGTTCGGGTCGTCAGCTCCGCTTCGCTGATCACCGGTACGTACGCCCAGTGGGGAGATAGCGGCTACGAGGCGCACGTGCGGGCCGGTGCGTTGCTGGCCGACATCGCCGAGGCGGCGTTCGAGAGGGGGCTCGAGGCGGTGCGCGAGGGGGCTTGCCTCACCGAGCACGACCTCGCCGAGTGGATTCTCGCGCGGATCGCCGCCGCCGGCCTGGCTGATGGTGCCAAGGCCGAGAGCGGCCTGGCCGAGGGTGGAACGATCGTGGCTGCCGGTTCCAACAGCGCGAGCGCCCACTACGAACCCGTGGCCGGCAGCTCCGCCGTGTTGGAGGCCGGCGAGGTCCTGCTCATCGACCTGTGGGGCAAGGTCGCCGGCGATCCGGACGCCGTGTTCGCGGACCAGACCTGGATGGGGGTGCTGGGGGACGAAGGCCCGCCGGGGTTTCAGGAAGCCTGGAACGCCGTGCGCGCGGCTCGCGATGGCGCCGTGGAGCTCATCCGGTCCCGCTCCGCAGATGGAGCGCTGCTCGGGGGCACGGAGGTGCCGTTGCTCACGGGCGCGGAGGTGGACCGGGAGGCGCGCCGCATCCTCGAGGAGGCGGGCTTCGGAGAACACATCCAGCACCGCTTGGGTCACGGCATGGACCGGGCGCTCCACGGATTCGGTCCGAACCTGGACTCCGTGGAAACGCGGGACGAGCGTGAGCTCGTGCCGGGAATCGGCTTCTCGGTCGAGCCGGGAGTGTACCTGTCCGGGCGGTTCGGCGTGCGTTCGGAGATCAACGTCTACCTGCGCGCCGATGGGCCCGAGGTGACGACGCCACGGCCCCAGATGGAGCCGTGGCCCCACGGCCGGGCCGGGTCGCGCTAGGCTAAGCAGGTCGCTGAAAACCCTGGTGGGTTGCGCGCATGGGTCTTGTGAGTCGAAGACACGGAGCGAGGAGGAGTCGATGCCCTGTGCGACCACGCTGCGCGCGGTGCCCTCGACGACGAGTAACGCCGTATTCGGCCACAACCGGAGCGAGCGAAGCGAGTGGAGGTCGGCGCCAGCCAACCCCCATACGCCCTGTGGGTTACGGCGGCGTGGGGGCATCTCCGGCGTTGCCGCTCCTCCCCGATACGCACGGTATCGCCGTCGTCGCGCCGCCTTGGATCTGCCCCCACGGCGCTCGTAACGCGACCCGCCAGGGTTTTCAGCGACCTGCTGGAAAACTTCTACTGAGATCGGCGAGGCATGCGTGAAGCTGAGCTGGGAGACCTTTCGGGTCGAGCTGCGTTACCCGTTCACCATCAGCCGGGGCACACGGGATAGCGAAACGCTCGTCTGGGTGCGCGTCGAAACGGAAGGCCTGGAGGGCTGGGGAGAGGCGGACCCCTCCGCGTACTACGGCGAGACGGCCGACACCGTCCAGACGGCACTGGCGGCGTATCGCCCCGTCGTCGAGGGCTCGGAGGAGCCGGAAGCTCCGGGATCGCTCGAGAGGATCGAGCGTGCGCTGGAGGCCCGCCTCGCCCGTAACGGCGCCGCGCGAGCCGCGATCTCGGCGGCCCTCCACGACCTGCAGGGGAAGATCCTCGACCGCCCCCTTTGGTGGCTCTGGGGCCTGCAGCCGGCCGATGCGCCGCTCAGCTCGTTCACGATCGGGATCGACAAGCCGGAGGTCGTCGCCAAGAAGGTTCGCGAGGCCCATCGGTATCCGATCCTCAAGATCAAGGTCGGGACGGCCCGGGACCGGGAGGTCCTCGAAGCGGTTCGAAGCGAAGCGCCGGACGCGCGGCTGCGCGTGGACGCCAACGCGGCATGGACGGCGCGGGAAGCTCTCGAGAGCATGCGTCTTCTCGCCGACCACGACGTCGAGTTCGTCGAGCAGCCGCTACCTCCATGGGACCGGGAGGGGCTCCGCTACCTGTTCCAGCGCTCTCCTCTCCCGATCATTCTGGATGAGTCGTGTGTCGTCGCGAGCGACATCCCGGCTCTGGTGGGGCTCTGCGACGGCATCAACATCAAGCTCGCCAAGTGCGGGGGACCGCGGGAGGCGCTGCGCATGATCCACACGGCCCGGGCGTGCGGCCTCGAGGTCATGCTGGGGTGCATGGTGGAGAGCACGCTGGGGATCGCGCCTGCCGCTCACCTCGCGCCGCTGGTCGACTATGCCGATCTCGATGGCGCCGCGCTCCTGAAGGACGACCCTTTCGACGGACCGCATCTCGACGGGCCGACCGTCGTCTTGAACGACCGGCCCGGGCTCGGCGTCGAGCAGCCCTAGCGTTCTAGCTGCCAGTAGCTGCTAGAGCAGCGACTCCGGGTCGCGGTCGATCTCGATTCGCAGCCCCCCCGACGGCTGCCGATGCCGGTCGGCCAGGAAGCGCAGCACCGAGCCGAGCGTCCGGGCGCTCTGCGCCTTCAGCAGGAAATGCCACCGCCATCGGTCGCGGAGGCGGTCGATGGGGCACGGGGCCGGCCCCAGGACGACGAGCCCGGCCAGGGATCGGGCCTCGATCAGGCCGCGCGCCCACTCGGCGAGCTCGAGGGCCAGATCCGTCACCCTCGTCTCGGACCTACCGGAGACGACCACGTTCGCGAGCCGAGTGTGGGGGGGATATCCGGGCTCGAGGCGATCCGCCAGCTCTCTTTCCGCGAACGCTAAGTAGTCGTGTCGCACGGCCGCCTGCAGCGCGAAATGGGAAGGCCGGGACGTTTGGATGATGACTTCGCCCGGCTCGGGCCCGCGGCCGGCCCGGCCGGCCACCTGCGAGAGGAGTTGGAAGGTACGCTCGCTGGCTCGGAAGTCGGGGAGGTTGAGACCGACATCGGCGTTGATGACACCCACGAGCGTGACGTGCGGGAAGTCCAGGCCTTTCGCGATCATCTGGGTGCCGAGCAGGATGTCGATGTCCCGCCGGAGCATGCGCTCGAAGACTCGGAAGTGTGACCACTTGGTTGAGGTTGTGTCCATATCCATTCGAACGATGCGGGCGGCGGGGAACGCATCGCCCAGGTGTCGCTCGACCTGCTCGGTCCCCAGCCCGGAGTAGGAGATCCGGGATTCGCACTCATCGCACAGCTCGGGCGCGGCATCCTGGAAGGCACAGTGGTGGCAGAGCAGAGCCCGCTTCCGCCGGTGGAACGTGAGGGAGACGTTGCAGTGGGGGCAGCTCCACACCTTCCCGCAATGACCGCACTGGACGAAGGTGGCATAGCCTCGCCGGTTGAGCAGGAGGATGCACTGCTCTCCCCGCTGGAGCCGCAGATCGATCGCATCATGGAGTGGTGCCGTGAGGGTGAGGCCTCCGGGGACGCGTCCGCCGCCGGCACGGCGGTCGCCCTCGGCACGGCGGTCGCCCTCGGCGCGTAGGTCGATGACCCGAACCTCGGGGAGCGGGTGGTCGGTGACGCGCTCCGGGAGCTCGAGCAGCGCGTAACGGCCGCACCGGGCGTTCTCCCAGCTCTCCAGAGCGGGTGTTGCGGAGCCGAGGAGGCACAGTGCGCCCTGGAGCTTGGCCCGCATCACGGCCACCGCCCTGGCGTGGTACCTCGGTGTGTCCGACTGCTTGTAGCTGCTCTCGTGCTCCTCATCGAGCACGATCGCCCCGAGATTCGACAGCGGGGCGAACACCGCGGAGCGGGCGCCGATCGCGATTCGCTTCCGTCCCTCCCTCAGCGCAAGCCAAGCGTCGCGGCGTTCGCCGGCCGAGAGGCCGGAGTGAAGAACGGCCACATCGTCCCCGAAGGCGGAGCGGAAGCGCTGGACCGTCTGAGGCGTGAGGGAGATCTCGGGTACCAGGAGGATCGCCTCCCGCCCGGCGGCGAGGACCTGCTCGATCAACCGTATGTAGACCAGGGTCTTCCCCGATCCGGTGACGCCTCGAAGGAGGACGATACCGGGCTCCCGTCGCCCTCGGCGCTCGATGAGTGCCTCGATCACTCGTGCTTGCGCGGGCGTGGGCCGAAGCGTGGGACCGGCAGGTGCCTCCATGTGACCAAACGGATCGCGCTCCACGCGCTCGTCCGCTACGCTGGCGATCTCACGCTTCGCGAGGCCCATCAGTACGGTGCGGCTGAAGCCCAGCGCCTCCATCTCCGAAAGGGTCGCCGCGCCGCCGATCTCCTCCAGCGCCTCGTACGCCTCGCGCTGGCGGTGGGCTCGCCCGAACGCCTCCTCCCTCGCCTCCAGCGTAGGGAGGTTCCTTTCCAGCCGAATGACCTTGCGGCGCACGCCGGCCACGGCGGCGCTCGATCCCGCCTTCGCTTCGGCGAGCATGCCGGGAGGAAGGGCCGTGCGGTAAACGAGTCCAAGAGGGGCGACGTAGTACTCTGCCACCCAGCGACAGAGCTCGAGCAGCGCCGGGAAGAAGATCGGCTCCGCGTCGAGCAGCTCGAGCACCCGCCGCACGCGGCCGGCCGGTCCATCCTCTTGCAGCGAGTCGATGCACCCGAGCGCCTGGCGGTTGCCGAAGGGAACACACACGCGCATGCCGGGCCGAGCGCGCTCGCGGATCTCTGGGGGAAGTTGGTAGGTAAAAGTCTGGAGAACGGGCCGGGGAAGGGCGACCTGGCAGAATTCCAAGAGGTTTGGCATTCGCCCGCCGTTGCTTGACCTGGCCATCCGAGGACGCCTAGAATCCCCGGCCAGCTAGGAGGGCTGAGATTACATGGGGTGTCTCGCGCTGAACGCGTCTTATGAGCCGCTGACGATCATACCGGTCCGGCGCGCCGTCCGTCTGGTCATGGACCGGAAGGCCGAAGCGCTCGAGGTGGACGCCGATCGTCCCTTCCGCTCCGAACGGGCCCGCCTCAATGCTCCCGTCGTCATCCGGCTCGTGCGCTACATCCACGTGCCACGGCGGTTTCGTCGGCAGGTCACCAACACGTTCCTGTTCGCTCGCGACGGCTATCGCTGTCAGTACTGCGGACGCCCAAGGCACGAGCTGGGGTACCGGGAATCCCTTACGCGAGATCACCTCGTTCCGCTCTCCCGGGGTGGGGGAAACGACTGGACGAACGTGGTGACCGCATGTAGCCGCTGCAACCTTCGCAAGGGCAACCGCCTTCCCGAGGAATGCGGGCTCAGGCCGCTGTGCGATCCTCACGAGCCGAACCATGTCGAGCTGATCTGGGCCGTTCGGAGGGTGACCCCGGTCCAGGCGAAGTACATCGGCATGTTCTACGGCGATGAGATCGTGAGCGCGCTCACGAGTCGGGCGTAGGGCCTCCGCTGAAGGCTCCGGCATGAATTTCGGTAGCATCGGCTTTTCCGAGATGCTGGTCATCGCCGTCCTTGTGCTCGTCTTCTTCGGGCCTCGCCGCATGCCCGAGATAGGTCGGGCCGTCGGGGGCGCGCTGCGCGAGTTCCGTCGCGGCTTGAACGAGATCCAGCGAGAGTTGCAGGAGGCCGAGCGCTCGGCATCGGTAGAGCCGGAGAAGCAGCGGGGCGCCTCCGCGCCGCCTCCGTCGTCATCCTCCCCGACGTCGCTTGCGCCGGTCGTGCCTCAGTCGCTTGCGCCGGCGGCGCCGCAACCACCAGCGGTCGTGCCGCAGCCGCCTGAGCCGGACAGCCCGGCGGCGGTTTCGTCCGCGCCGCCCGACTCGGAGGCGAAACCCGACTCGGATTCGGAAGCGAAGCCCGACACGTACCTGGAAGCGCCGCCCGACGCGGTGGGAAACTAGGCCAGACGGCTGCTACGATCCCTGCGTCTCGCTCCCCGTGCTTGCGTACTCCGCGAGCAGCCTCCGGTAGTCGTCGCTTCCGCCCTTCTCGAGCGCACGGAGCCAGCGATCCGGTGGCGGAGCCCCCTCGGAGGCCGCGGCCTCCCAGTACGTCGGTCCCGTGATGCGGACGTGGGGCATCGAGGACCAGTCGTCGCTCGCCACGGCCTCGAGCCGGAGCCGCGTGCCCTTCTCGCACTCGCGGCACAGCACGACCACGTTCCTGTCCACCGGCAGCGGCGCCCCGTCTAGCGAGTAGGCGCCGGCGGAACCCTCCACCAGCAGCTCGAGCGTGAAGCCCGACAGCCACCCGGGCACCTTCCACTCGCCCGTGACGGTCGCGCCGCTCCCGGGAAGGCGGCCCGAAGCGGTGGCGCCCTCCCAGCCATCGAGCTCGATCGGTCCGTGGAGCGCGGTAAGGATGGCTTCAGCCGGAACGGAGCGCACCAGCTCCCGATCGACGTCGTCGAACTTGATCTCCACCAGCACCCCTCTCCCGAGGGCGGCCCTTCTGAGCTCATCCAGCGATACGGCCTCGGAGAGCGGCTCGCTCCGGCTCACCCCCTCCTCGGGAAACCGGTGCTCGATCTTCGCCTTCCCGATGACCAGAGTCGCCCTGGCGTCCTCGGGCGCGTAGTCGCCCCACAGGCGAAAACCGATCGCCAGGTCACCCGAAAGATCGTCGCCGCGCCACACCAGCTTGGGGATCCCGATCTCCACGAGGTCGATCCACGGCTGGGGGCTTATGGGACGGATCCCCGGTGGACGGGAAGCCTGGATTCGAAGGTCCGCCACCGCCTCACCGTCTGGACCGGCCGCAATGAAGACGGCGAACCCGTACGGTGCGTCGTCTCCCTCAGCCTTGATCTGGAGGGCGTTCCACCCGCCTGCCAGACGGACCCGCGCGGTGAGGACGGTTCTGTCCACACCGCACTCCTCAACGGGCGCCGCGCTCGTGGGGAGCGCCACAGGCCGCTCGTTCAGCTGGGCGGAGAGCACGGTGCACCCCAGGCCTGTGAAGACCATCGTTACCGTGCGATCGGTGGGCGGCCTGATGTAGACGTGGGCGAATGTCGCCGTCGGGCCCGATCGGTCGACCAGCGTGTCGAGGTCGAAGATCGGGTTTCCGTCTTGCCTCACGAGCGTCCACACCGTCGCGCCGACCCGCGTGCCGCGCTCGGGAAACAGGACCGAGTCCCTGCGAGCCATCCACGAGGGTCGGAGCGGCCCCTGCTGCGCCGGCTGGCTTGGAGGGCGTCCGCCTCGGCCTCTCCCGGGAGGCGGAGGGAAACCGGGGTCATCGCCGGGCTCGGCGCCGTCGCGTCCGTCGGGAAGCTGCGGCCGGCCCAGGATGGAGTCGGCTCTCGCAAGGTCCTCCTCCAGCTGGGAGGGGGATGGTGGGGGTGGGGCGCCCGGTACGAACAGAGGGTTGAGCTCCGCGAGCGTCGGAAGCGGTCCCTGCGCGGACATGGAGGCCGCCGCGAACGGACGCGACAGCAGCCACCGGTCGATCGGCCTCGGCTCCTGCGGCTCCGCCGATCGCGGTAGGAGGAGGAACATCGCCACCAGGAGGACGGCTGCCCTTCCCATCGTAGCCGGCTTCATCGTGAACATCCTCCGTGCGCTCCCCGTTCTCTCTCGGTCAAAGTCGCTTGCGTGCACCGTACCCATCGGCCCTCCGGGAAGTTCGCCATCGGCCCGCGGGAAGCTCGCTGCCGGCCCTCCGGGAGTCCGCGTAGTTTGAACAGGCGTCGCCGCGAGCGGTATTATGCTGACGCGCCGCTCGACTTTCGAGGCGGCGAAGGCTCCAGGCACCGGATGAAGCACGAATGAAGGACGTCCTTACGCTCCAGGTGAACGGCGACCAGGTGGAAGTGGGTGTTCCGACCCACTACACCCTGCTCGAGACGCTGCGCTACGTGCTGGGCCTCACCGGCTCCAAGCAGGGATGCGACAAGGGAGACTGCGGCGCCTGCACCGTTCTCCTCGACGGCGAGGCCCACCTCTCGTGCATCATGCCGGTCTACGAGGCGCTCGGACACGAGATCACGACGGTGGAGGGCCTGGCCGATGGGCCGTATCCGCACCCGCTTCAGGATGCTTTTGATCTGACGGGCGCGGCGCAGTGCGGCTTCTGCACGCCCGGCATTCTCTGCAGCGCGCATGGCCTTCTCGCCGAAAACCGGAGCCCCTCGCGGCAGGAGATCCAGCAGGCGCTATCCGGCAACCTGTGCCGCTGCACCGGATACACCAAGATCTTCGAGGCGGTGGAGGTCGCGGCCGAGTCGCTGCGAACCGGCATGGACCCGCGGGACATCGTGGCCGAGCGTTACGAGGTTGCGCTTCCCTCCCGGTCGATGCAGCCCCTGAGCGACCTGCTGAAGGAGCCGCATGCGTAGCGAAGACCTGCTGCCGCTTCAGGAGAGGACGGCGGATCGGCCGGAGACGCTCTCCGAGATCGCGGGGGGAGGATTCCGTATGATCGGCGGCCGGAACCGGGGAGTCGACGGGTTTCAGAAGTCGACGGGGAAGGCGATCTACACGGACGACATCGTCCTTCCGGGGATGCTCCACGCGAAGATCCTGCGAAGCACCGAGCCGCACGCCAGGATCCAGTCGATCGACGCCTCTGCGGCGCTGGCCCTCGAGGGCGTGCACGACGTCATCACCGGGAGAGACATCCCTACGGCCTACGGGATCATCCCGTGGACGCCGGACGAGCATGCACTTGCGGTCGAGAAGGTGCGGTTCGTGGGAGACGCGGTGGCGTGCGTGGCCGCCGTGGACGAGGATACGGCGAACGCGGCGCTTGACCTGATCGAGGTCGAGTACGAGGCGCTTCCCTACTATCTGGATCCGGAGAAGGCCCTCACCCTCGAGGCCGCCGAGACCCCGATCCACGCCCCCCGAAAGCCGGGCGGGAACGGGAACATCCTCAAGCGCGTCCAGCTCGAGTTCGGCCCGGTGGACGAGAAGATGAGCGAGGCCGATGTCGTGGTGGAGGGCGAGTACTACTTCCACGGCACGACGCACGCGCCGATCGAGCCGCACTGCGCGATCGCGCGCCTGAACCAGGACGGCCTTCTGGTGGTGTGGTCGGCGACGCAGGTACCCCACTACCTGCACCGCGAGATCGCGCGCGTTCTTGGCCTCGACGTCGCGAAGGTACGGGTGGTGCAGCCCGCCGTGGGAGGCGCGTTCGGCGGGAAGTCGGAGCCGTTCGACCTCGAGTTCTGCGTCGCGCTGCTCGCGCTCCGCACGGGCCGCCCGGTCAAGATCCTCTACACGCGGGAGGAGGTCTTCTACTCCCACCGTGGGCGCCACCCGATGAAGATGAAGTACCGGGTGGGAGCCTCGGAGAACGGCCGGATCCTCGCCGTTGATGCGGAGACGATCCTGGACGGGGGCGCCTACGCCTCCTTCGGGCTGGTCACCACGTACTACAGCGGTCAGCTCCTCACCGCGCCGTACGAGATCGAGTCGTACCGTTTCGACTCGACCCGCGTCTACACGAACAAGGCGCCCTGCGGCCCGAAACGCGGCCACGGCTCCGTCCAGCCCCGCTTCGCGTTCGAGATCTCCCTCGACAAGGTGGCCGAGAGGCTGCAGATGGATCCGATCGAGTTCCGTCGCGGCGTCTTTATGGGGACCGGGCGCACGGTGAACGAGTTCCGCGTCCAGTCGAACGGCTTCCTGGAATGTCTGGAGGCGGTCGAGAAGGCGAGCGGGTGGAAGGAGAAGTATGGGAAGATGCCGTATGGCCGCGGGCTGGGTGTGGCCGGCTCCTGCTACATCTCCGGCACCAACTATCCGATCTACCCGAACCCGATGCCGCAGGCTGCCGTCCAGGTTCAGGTTGAGCGGTCGGGCCGGGTGACGGTGCTCCACGGCGCCTCGGAGATCGGCCAGGGCTCGGACTCCACGATGGCGTACATTGCGTGCGAGGAGCTCGGCGTGCCGCTCGACTACGTGCGGGTGTTCTCGGCCGACACCGACCTCGTGCCGGTGGACCTCGGCGCGTACTCCTCCCGGGAGACGATCATGGTCGGAAACGCCTGCCTCATGGCGTGCCGGCGGGTCGGCGATCTCGTGGGGGGAAGCGTTGCGGCGGAGTGGGAGGTGGAGCCCTCGCGGGTTCGCCTGGCAGGCGGCTGGGCGTTCGACGTCAAGGACACCGAGCGCCGCATGCCGATCGCCGCAGCGTTTCAGCTCGCCGAGGCTGAGCACGGGACGCTCGGTGCCGTGGGCCACTACAACACGCCGAAGGAAGGCGTGCACGGCGACTACCGGGGCGGGACGATCGGTGCCTCGCCCGCGTACAGCTTCACCGCGCACGTGGCCGACGTGGAGGTGGATCCCGACACGGGCTTCGTCGACGTACGGACGATCTGGGTGGCGCACGACTGTGGACGGGCCCTCAACCCGGTGCTGGTCGAGGGCCAGATCGAGGGCTCCGCCTACATGGGGCATGCCGAGGCCGTGCTCGAAGAGCAGGAGTACATGGTCGGCGAGCACGAGGGAGGGCTCCACAACGCGCCCTCCCTGCTGGACTACCGGATTCCCACCTCGATGGACTGCCCCGAGTTCGTGCCGTTTATCGTGGAATCGAACGATCCGGAAGGGCCGTACGGCGCGAAGGAGGCGGGTGAGGGCCCGCTCCATCCATCCCTTCCCGCGATCGCCAACGCCATCTACGATGCCATCGGCATCCGCATCGACTCCCTCCCCTTCACCCCGCCTCGTGTCTGGCAGGCAATCCGGGATGCCGAAGCCGTGAAGATGGCGGAGGAGGTGGCGTAGGTTGGCGCGTAGAGCACGGTAGAGACCTGGTTAGCGGATGGGCGACCCTCGACTCTCCGAGATCCTCCGAATGCTCGATCCCGAGCCCGGCTGCCGTTTGTGGTTCGGTGGAGCGACGCCGCTGGGCTGCCTGCGAGGCGTCTCGCCCGAACAGGCGGCGTGGAGGCCCGCAGCCGGACGGCATGGCATCTGGGAGCTCGCCCTCCACATCGCCTACTGGAAGTACGCTGTGCGCCGCGTCCTGGAAAGCGGGCCGAAGGGCGGATTCCCGCGGTCACCCGCCAGCTGGCCGCGGGTGCCGGAACCGGCTGACGACTCGTCGTGGAAGGAGGACCGCTCGCTCCTGCGGTCCGAGCATGAACGGCTCGTGGAGACGGTTCGGGCTCTCGACCCAAGGCGTCTGGACGACGAAGCGCCGGGAAGCGTCGCGTACAGGATCGCCGACCTTCTGCATGGCGTCGTCATGCACGATACCTACCATGTGGGCCAGATTCAGCTGCTCAAGCGAATGCAGGTTGAGCTGCGGAGCTGAAAGCGAGGTTGAGTATGGCGAGAGCGATCGGCATCGGTGGGGTGTTCTTCAAGTGCGGCAACAGGAAGGGGCTTGGCGCTTGGTACGCCGAGCACCTCGGTCTCGAGATCGACGACTTCGGCAGCGTCGGGTTCGACGTGTCCCATCTCCCCGACGCGGCGTTTTGCGTCTGGGGGCCGTTCGAGGAGTCCACCACGTACTTCGATCCCTCCGAGAAGCCGTTCATGGTCAACCTCATCGTCGATGATCTCGATGGCGCGCTGGCCCAGGTGAAGCAGGGTGGCGCCCAGATCGTGGGGGAGATCGAGGAGTACGATTTCGGCCGGTTCGGCTGGTTCGTCGATCCCGAGGGCACCAAGATCGAGCTCTGGCAGCCTCCGGAGCCTGCCTAGCTCCGGAGCCTGCCGAGCTGCCCGAACGCTGACCGACACGCCTACAGCACCGCCATCGCCTTGCCCATGTACTCGGCGACGGCCGGCTCCATCCCCCACTTCGCGTACATGCCGTCCGGGTCGTCGTGGTGCATCTCTTCGAGCGAGCGACGGATTCCGGGATCGCCGCCGGTGAACTCCTCGATCAGGCTCTTTGCCTTTCGAGCCAGGGCCTGCACAGGCTCGTCGGCCGGATCGATGCCGGCCCCCATGGCCGAGCTGAACTTCTCGAACAGCTCCCGCCACTCGGCCTGAGCCTCCTGGATGCGCTCGTCGCCCACGATCCGCCGCCGGTCGCTCAGCCGCTCCAACTGCTGTGTCGTGTAGTACCTGTCGGTCATCGTCATCACCTCGATCGTTTTGATGAGATCCTCTACGGACACGGACTCCGAGGAGCGGAGATAACCGGCCAACATCTCGAGCCGGGTTCGAAGACGCCTCTGCTGCTCGATCTGCTCGTCGAGTGCGAAGACATGGAGGTCGACGACCCGCTCGAGCGTGTATCCTCGGCCGTCCAGACACTCACGGATCTCCTCGAGGGAGAACCCGAGTTGCCGCAGGGAGCGGATCCGCTGGAGGCGCCGAATCTCGTCTTGCCCGTACAGACGGTGTCCGCTCGCGGTTCGCCGGGCGAGCTCGCCCACCTTGA
The DNA here is from genome assembly GCA_030636765.1 of Gemmatimonadales bacterium. Classification (GTDB taxonomy): domain Bacteria; phylum Gemmatimonadota; class Gemmatimonadetes; order Palauibacterales; family Palauibacteraceae. Next base: position 472 of record DAOVWI010000004.1, on the reverse strand, counting down.
GCGCCTCCAGCTCTCTTGCGTGCTCCTCGCGACCTTCGCGTTGATCCATCATGGCCCTCGCCTCCCGAGATTCGCGTGCCGAGACAAGCCTAACACCTAACGTTACGTGAGGATCAAGGGGTGGTGTTGTGCGGCCTCCCCGACGAGGCGCTCTTGGCGAGTCTGGCGGAGGCGCGCTAAGCTGCGACGGCGACGTAGCGCCAAGCCACGGTGGCGGCGTGAAACGGGCATTGGCGAATCTGCGAGTGCAGACCTCAGGTAACAGGTAAGGAGAGCGGATGATGCGATCCCTCGGCGGCGTGGTCCTCGGTTATCTGATGATGGCGGCCTTTGTCATTCTCAGCTTCTTCTTTGCGTTACGCATCATGGGAGCGGACCTCGTGTTCCGGCCCGGTGTGTTCGATGTCTCCGGCCTGTGGATCATCACGAGCATCGTGCTCGGGCTCATCGGGGCCGTCCTGGGCGGCTACGT
>DAOVWI010000021.1 GCA_030636765.1 Gemmatimonadales bacterium | reverse complement strand
TTCCGGAGTCGATCAGCTCCTCGAACGCGGATGCCACCTCTGCCCGGATGATCGTGCCGGCCACCGGGCCGTATGGCAGATCGGGCAGCTCGACCTCCTCGATCTCGGCGTAGGTGGCCAGCAGGCCGAGTGAACGGGCGAAGTTCTCGCGGACGCTCTCCTGCTCCTTCTCGCCCGTCCCCTTGAGGACGGCTAGCCGCGGCCTCCCCGGCGCGACGGGCCGGCCACCGCTCACGTAGCGCGAATCGAGCAGGTCGCGGTCCACGGCTGTCGGGTCGGCCGGATCGGGGCCCGCGATCGCACGGAGGACGACCCAGCAATCCTCCGCGGAGCGGCACATCGGGCCGATCTTGTCCATCGTCCACGAGAGGGCCATCGCGCCGTGGCGGCTCACCCTGCCGTACGTGGGCCGGAGTCCCGAGACGCCGCAGAACGACGCCGGGGTCACGATTGAGCCCCACGTTTCCGTCCCGATGGCGAAGCCCACGAGGCCGGCGGCGACAGCGGCGCCCGGTCCGCTCGAGGAGCCGCCGCTCCACGCCTCCGGGTTCCACGGGTTCCGGCCGGGCCCCGTGAGCGACGCGTCGGCCTGCTCGTAGCCCATGCCGCCGGCCAGCTCCACCGACGCCAGCTTGGCGATGAGGATCGCTCCGGCCTCATCCAGCCGGCGCACGACCGTGGCGTCCTCGTCGAACACCTGATCGCGATACGGCACGGCGCCCCACGTAGTGGGATAGCCGCGCGCGGCCACGAGATCCTTGACGCCGTACGGGATCCCGTGCAGGGACCCGCGGTCGCGTCCGCCGGCAAGCTCCGCATCCGCCGCGCGAGCGGCCTCCAGCGCCCGTTCGCGCGTCACGGCGGCCACAGCGTTCAGGGACGGCCCGAGGCGTTCGAGGCGTGCCAGGTAGGCCTCCGCGAGCTCGACAGCGGTGTGCTCGCCCGTTCGCAGGCCGCGGCCCAGGTCGGCTACGGTCCCGTACAGGACGTCCGCACCGATCCGCCGCGCGCTCACGGTAGGTCGCTCCGGTAGGCCTGAAAGAGAATCGCCGGTCCCTCGGAGTTGGCCAGAGGAACCTCACGTAACCGCAAGCCTGATCGCAGGTTGCCGGCGATGCCATCGCGGATCACGGCCAGGTCCGCGTCGGTGAGACGCTCTCCATACAGGGCGCGGACGTGGTCGAGGAGGGCGTCCACTCCCGGCGGCTCCTCATCCTCCTGGGCCTCTTGAGGGGCGCCCGCGCGCCTGCCGGTGGGGCTGGCCTCCGCATCGCGGTCCATGCCCGGGGCGATGTACGGCAGGCCAACCACGATCGGCACGAGGGCGCCGGCGCCGGCTCGCTGAGCGAACTCGCGTCGCGTGATGGGGTCGGAGGTGGTCTTCTCGTCCATGATGCGTTTACCGTTCGTGCGTTGAGGGCAGTCCTGGCCGGTCGGCGACCGGGCGGGCTCCGAATGATGTCGGACGGTCCGGGGCGACGACAAGTGGGAGGAGACATGAGCCACGAGCGGCGGGAGAGGGCAGCGGCGACATGAGGGTCCCGACCTTCGCGATGGAGCGGTGGCAGTCCCACCACGAACACCGCGTTTCGTACAACCTCTCCGAGAGCGGCGTGCAGCCGTTCACCCTGGCCGAGTTGCTCGAGCTCACGGGCCTGGAGCCGCGGGCGATGCCCCTCGGGTACCCGCAGACGAACGGATCCGACGAGCTGCGCGCCGCGGTCGCCGCCATGTATGACGGAGCCGGCCCGGAGAACGTGCTCGTCACCGCCGGCAGCGCGGAGGCCAATCTGGTGACGCTGCTGCGGCTGCTGGAGCCCGGCGACCGGGTGGTCCTCCTCGTTCCCACGTACGGCCAGACGCCCGGTCTCGCGAGAGGGCTCGGGGCCGAGCTCGTCACGTTCGAGCTGGAGGAGAAGCTGGGCTGGCAGCCGCAGGCGGGCGCCGCCGAGGCGGCGATCTCGGAGGGCACACGGCTCGTGGTGATCACGAATCCCGCGAACCCGACGGGAAGCGTTCTGCGGCGGGAGGCGATGGACGAGATCCTGGCCGCATGCGAGCGGGCCGGCGCGTGGCTCCTCGCCGACGAGGTCTACATCGGGGCCGAGGCCGAGGGATCCGAGACGCCGAGCTTCTGGGGCCGCTACGAGCGCACGCTCGTGACGGGCTCCCTCTCGAAGGCGTACGGGCTGCCCGGTCTGCGACTGGGTTGGCTCGTGGGCCCGGCCTCCGCGATGGAGGATCTCTGGGCGTGGAAGGACTACACGACGATCTCGCCGTCGGCCGCATCGGACGCGCTGGCGACCTCCGTGCTCGAGCCAGGGATCCGGCGGCGCGTCCTTTCCCGAACGCGGGGGATCATCGTCCGTAACCGCTCGATCGTCGAGGACTGGCTGGGGAGCTGCGAGCTCGCGGGGCCGTGGGTGCGACCGCGTGCGGGTGCCATCGGGTTCATACCGTATCGCTCCGGGATCAACTCCTCGGAGCTGGCGGAACGGCTGCGGGTGGAGTCCAGTGTGCTGGTCGTTCCCGGCGACCACTTCGGGCTCGACGGCTACCTGCGCATCGGCTTCGGGGATGATCCGGCGGAGCTGAAGGATGCTCTGGTCCGGATCGGGGACACCCTGGAGGCTGAAGCTGCCCAGGCGGTATCTTAGAGTTACGATGCTCAGACTCCATCCCTACCGTTACCACCGTCCCCGGCGGCTCGAGACGGCGCTCGAGCTGCTCGAGCGCCACGCCGGCGACGTGCTGCCCATAGCGGGCGGCACGGACCTTGTGCCGAACATGAAGCACAGGCTCTTCACGCCGGGGCACCTCGTCGCGCTGCGGGGCATAGAGGAACTCAAGGGCGTTGAGTTGCGCGACGGACGAGTGCGGATCGGAGCGGTGGAGTCGCTGGACGCGGTGGGAAGCCACGCGGACGTTCTGGAGCATCTGCCCGCCCTTGCCGGCGCCTGCATGGAGGTGTCCGGCCCGCAGCTTCGCCGGATGGGTACCATCGGCGGCAACATCTGCCTCGACTCTCGCTGCACCTACTACAACCAGACGTACTTCTGGCGGAAGGCGCTGGGGTTCTGTTTGAAGAAGGAGGGTGAGCTCTGCCACGTCGTGCCGGGCGGCACACGCTGCGTGGCGGCACACTCCGCCGACACGCCGCCCGTCCTCATGGCGCTGGATGCGCAGGTCGAGATCGCCGGGCCCGAGGGCAGCAGGAGGGTGCCGGTCGCGCGGTTCTTCACCTCCAACGGCATCTGGAACCGGCGGATGGAACCGGGGGAGCTCGTCGTAGCGGTCGATGTTCCGCTTCCGGAGCCCGGAACCCGGATGAGCTTCCAGAAGCTCAGGTCCCGCGCCTCCATCGATTTTCCCCTCCTCAACCTGGCCGTGGTCGCGAGGCTGGATGGCGATGGAAAGGTGGCGTCGCTCGAGATGGTCATCTCGGCGTTGTCCTCCTATCCGAGGCGCGTCGGAAAGGTGGAGGAGGCCGCCCTGGGCAACCGCCTCACGCCGTCCGTCATCGACGCGGTGGCGGAGCAGGCGTTCCGCCAGTGCCATCCTCTCAAGAACATCACGGTCGATGCGGACTGGCGTAGGGCGATGGTGCCGGTTCTCGTTCGGCGAGCCCTCAAGGAGATCGCAGCCTGAGGATCCGGACCCCTGCGAGCCGGCGCCCGCTGAGGTCTGGCCGGCGCGCGCTCAGGTCTGGGCAAGGGCCCGCCCGCCCGCTACACTTGGCTTCACCCGCGCCGTTCGTCGACCCCTCTAGTGCCTGGTAGCTTGATCGGCCGCAACGGCCGGGCGATTTGAATCCTGGGAATGCCCGAAGAAAGCAGGAGGTTACTAAATGAGCCAGCACTCACTCCCCGATCTGCCGTACGCGTTTGATGCGCTCGAGCCGACCATCGACGCGGGGACGATGGAGATCCACCACGGGAAGCATCACGCGGCGTACGTGAACAACCTGAACGCCGCCCTGGAGGGTCACGAGGATCTTCAGGACCTTTCTGTGGAAGAGCTTCTCAGCGGCATCGATCAGGTGCCGAACGACATCCGAACGGCTGTCCGAAACCACGGTGGCGGTCACGCCAACCACTCGCTTTTCTGGACTGTCATGTCTCCGGACGGGGGAGAGCCGGCTGGCGAGCTTCTCACGGCGATCGACGGTCGGTTCGGGTCGGTGGACGGGTTTCGGGAGGTGTTCACGAAGGCGGCGATGCGGCGGTTCGGCAGCGGGTGGGCGTGGCTCGTCGTGACGCGCGCAGGCGGGCTGGACGTCTACTCCACGGCCAATCAGGACAGCCCCTATATGCAAGGAGACACGCCGATCCTCGGCCTCGACGTCTGGGAGCATGCCTACTACCTGAACTACCAAAACCGGCGCCCCGACTACGTCAGCGCCTGGTGGACCATCGTGGACTGGGAGGAAGTGGCCCGGCGGTATGCGGAGGCCACCCGCTAAGGTTCAGTCTCCGAAGCTCGTGCCGATGGCGCGGGCGGTCAGGATGATATCACTGTCCAGTGGGACCGACTTCACCTCGCTGAGCGCGTCTGCCAGCGGCACGGCGCGGACGTGCGGTGGGTCGAGCCCGACCATGCAGCCGAAGTTGCCTTCGGCCGCGCAGCGGACGGCGGCAGCCCCGAAGCGAAGAGCGATGAGTCGGTCGTACGCGTTGGGAGGCCCACCGCGCTGCAGGTGCCCGAGGACCAGCGAGCGGGTCTCTTTGCCCGTTCGCTCGGCGATCTCGTCGGCGACCAGCGATCCGATTCCGCCGATCCGTGGGAGCCGCTCGCGTCCCGCCGGCACCGTCTTCATTGTCACCTTGCCGCCGACAGGCGTCGACCCCTCCGCGACGCATATGATGCTGAAGTGCCGGCCGGAGCGCTCACGCTCCGCCACCTTGTCGCACACGACCTCCGTGTCGTAGGGGATCTCGGGAATGAGTATCACGTCGGCCGTTCCCGCCAGGCCGCTGAACAGAGCGATCCATCCGGTGCTCGCGCCCATCACCTCCACTACGAACACCCTCTGATGGCTTTCCGCCGTGGAGTGCAGTCGGTCGATCGCGTGCGTGGCGGTTTCGACGGCGGTCAGAAAGCCGAAGGTGAGGGTGGTCGCGGCGAGATCGTTGTCGATCGTCTTCGGGATGCCGACGACCGGGAGCCCTTTCTCTGCCAGGTCCGCAGCAATGTGGAGGCTTCCGTCGCCGCCGATCGCGATCAGCGCGTCGAGCCCGTGTCGACGGAAGGCCTCGAGGACCTCCTCCGAGCGATCGCGTCGCTCGATGCTCCCGTCCGCCTGCCGGCGCTCCCACTCGAGAGGGTTGCGGCGATTCGTCGAGCCCAGGATCGTGCCGCCAAGGTGCGTGATGCCACGCACTCGCTCCGGCGTGAGCGGCACCAGCCCGCCCTCGGCGTCGGGCAGAAGGCCGGCGTAGCCGTTCTCGATACCGACCACCTCCCAGCCACGGTTGGTCGCGGCAAGGACCGTGGCCCGGATCACCGCGTTCAGGCCCGGTGCATCTCCGCCGCCGGTGTTGATGGCGATGCGTCGCATGTGTGTGCCTCCTTCAGGCGGTCCGCCCGCGATCCAGCGTTACCACCATAGTAGACAGGAAGGGATAGGATGGCTTCGACTGAGCGCTTCGGAATCCTGGTCGGGGGTGGGCCCGCGCCCGGGATCAACAGCGTGATCGGCGCGGCGACGATCCGCAGCGTCCTCGATGGCGTCGAGGTTCTCGGCATCTACGACGGCTTCGAGTGGTTGATGAAGGAGGATGACCGGCATGCGGAGCCGCTGACCATCGAACGCGTCAGCCGCATCCACTTCAGCGGCGGCTCCTACCTGCGGACGTCGCGGGCCAATCCCACCACCGACCCCCAGCTCTTGGAACGGACCGTTCGGACTCTCGGGGAACTCGGCGTGACGGGGCTCATCACCATCGGGGGTGACGACACCGCGTTTTCCGCGACCAGGCTGGCCGAGACGGCGCAGGGCTCGATACGAGTCGCCCACGTGCCCAAGACGATCGACAACGATCTCAGGCTTCCGCATGACTGCGACACGTTCGGCTACCAGACGGCCCGTCACGTGGGCGTGCGGGTCCTCAAGAGCCTCATGGCCGACGCGCAAACCACATCTCGCTGGTATTTCGCGGTCGCGATGGGCCGAAAGGCCGGGCACCTGGCGCTCGGCATCGGAAAGGCGGCTGGCGCGACCATCACTCTGATCCCGGAGGAGTTCGCCGACGGCCAAGGGCTGGAGTACATCGTCGATACGCTCGCGGGGTCCATTATCAAACGGCGGGCGGCCGGCCGGCCGGATGGAGTCGCCGTGATCGCCGAGGGCGTCGTGTTGGGGCTCGCGAACGAGCGGTTCCAGTTGGACCACGTCGAACGGGATGAGCACGGACACATCCGGCTTGCGGAAGTCGACGTGGGAGGCATCCTGCGGAAGTGCGTCAAGGCCCGTCTGGCGGAGTTCGGGATCGGGGCCACCATCGTGGACAAGGACATCGGGTACGAGCTGCGCTGCGCGGACCCGATCCCCTACGACCTGGAGTACACTCGCGATCTGGGTTTCTGCGCTTCCCGGAGCCTGCAGGAGGGCCGTGATTCGGTCATGGTCACGATGCAGGGCGGCCGATTCGTGCCCCTCCCGTTGAGGGAGCTGCTGGATCCGGAAACCGGTCGCATGGGCGTGCGGATGGTCGATACGGAGGCCACGCGATACACCATAGCCCGCAAGTACATGATCCGGCTGCGCCGCGCGGATTTCGAGGAGCCGAAAGCACTCGAGGTCCTGGCGAGCGCCTGCGGCGTATCCCCCCGCGAGTTCCGTCGCGAGTTTGGGCACGTCGTGGCTTCGTGAACGTCGTGGACGTGGGCGCCGGATCTCTGGGCTCGATTCGCACGGTTCTCTTCGATCTCGATGGCACCCTGATCGACTCGCACGAGCTGATTCTCAGCTCCTACCGCCATACGATGGAGGTCCACCTGGGGTGGATTCCGCCCGACCAGGCGTGGCTGGTGAACATGGGGAAGCCTCTCGTGACGCAGCTGCGCGGATTCGCGTCCGGCGAGGACGAGACTCGTGCGATGATGGAGACGTACCGCCAGCACAACGCGGATGTACACGACCTTCTCGTGCGGCCCTTTCCGGGGATAGAAGAAACCGTGCGGCGGCTCCTGGTCGGCGGATACCGCCTGGGAATCGTGACGAGCAAGGCGCGCGACGTCTCCATCCGGGGGCTGGAGGCGTGCAGACTGAGCCCCGGCTGGTTCGAGGCCCTCATTACGTCCGATGACCCGGTTCCTCACAAGCCGGATCCGGGGCCCGTACACCTCGCGCTCAGCCGGGTGCGTGAGGAGGATGCCTGGCGGACGCTGTTCGTCGGCGACAGCGTCTGGGATCTGTTGGCGGGGCGGTCGGCGGGAACCCGCACCGCTGCGGCGCTGTGGGGACCTTTCGGGCGCGAAGAACTGGCGGCGGGAGATCCGGACGTGTGGCTCGATCGGCCGGGACAGGTCGTGGAGCTGCTGCTGCCGTGAAGCCCCTGCGCGTGGCCCGCCGTACCGTTTCAACAGCCTTCTAGCGACCTGCTAGCCGGCGACGGCCTCCTCGCGCGCGCCAGCTTCCGCGCCTTCCCCGGCCTCCGCCTCCGACCCGTTCGGCGCGGCGTCGTCCGGGATCACGATGGCCATCGCTTCGTCGAGCGTCTCCACCAGGTGGAAACGGGTCTGCTCGCGAACGCCCTCGGGAAGCTCCTCCAGGTCCCCCTCGTTCTCGCGGGGAAGGATGATGTCGCGGATGCCTGCACGGTAGGCGCCGAGCACTTTCTCCTTCAAGCCTCCGATGGCCCGGACGCGGCCGGTGAGCGTAGTCTCGCCGGTCATCGCCGTGCCGTGTCGAACCGGCCGGCCGCTCAGCGCGCTGACCAGCGCCACGGCCATGGCGACACCCGCCGACGGCCCCTCCTTGGGGACCGCGCCGGCCGGGACGTGGAGGTGAATCGACCGCTTTTCCTTCTCCGGAATGCCGAGTTCTTCCGCATGGCTCAGCGCGTACGTCAGGGCTGCCTGTGCGCTCTCCTTCATCACGTCGCCGAGGTGGCCAGTCAGAATCAACTCGTCCGGACCGTCCCTCACGTTGGTCTCCACGAGCATGATGTCCCCGCCCACGGGCGTGTAGTACAAGCCCGTCGCGACCCCGACCCTGTCCTTCTCCAACATCCGCTCGGGGTGCACCTTGGGCTGGCCGAGCAGATCGCGCAGATGGTCGGCGCCCACCTCCACCTTCTCCGCATCCCCCGAGGCTATCCTGCGAGCGGACTTCCTGGCGATGGCACCCAGCTCACGCTCCAGGTTCCGCACGCCGGCCTCGCGCGTATAGCTGGAGATGATTTCCCGGATCGCATCGTCGGCGACATCGAGCTGGTCCTTCTCCACTCCGCTCAGGGCGACCTGCCGCGGTAGCAGATAGCGCTTGGCGATCTCCAGCTTCTCGCCCTCCGTGTAGCCCCGGAACTCGATCGCCTCCATGCGGTCGCGCAGCGGCCCCGGGATCTGCTCCAGCACATTGGCTGTCGCGATGAAGAACACATCCGAGAGGTCGAAGGGCACACCCAGGTAGTGGTCCTGAAACGCGTTGTTCTGCGCCGGGTCGAGCACCTCCATGAGCGCGGCGGACGGATCGCCCTGGAAGGAGATGCCCAGCTTGTCGACCTCGTCGAGAAGGAAGACCGGATTCCGCGTGCCGGCGCGCTTGAGCCCCTCGATGATGCGACCCGGCAGGGCGCCGACGTACGTACGTCGATGGCCCCGGATATCCGCTTCGTCTCGGGCGCCTCCGAGGGAAACGCGAACGTACTTCCGCCCCATCGCCTCGGCGATCGACTGGGCAATCGACGTCTTGCCGACACCGGCTGGTCCCACGAAGAGCAGCGTGGATCCGGTCCGGTCGTCCATGTGCCTGAGGGGCTCGGCGTCGCCAGCCGGCTTCTCGGCGTCGGCGGGCTCGGCGTCGGCGGGCTGGCCATCGCCGTCGGCGTCGGCGGGCTGGACGCCGCCGTCCGTCGCCTCGGGTTCGCCCTCCGTCGGGCCGGCCTCCGCAACGGCCGCCTCATCCTTCCCCGGCTTGCCGCCGTTCTTCAGCTCGTGGAGCTTTCGGACCGCCAGGAAGTCCAGCACGCGCTCCTTCACGTCCTGCAGCCCGTAGTGGTCGCGGTCGAGGATCTCGGCTGCGGTCTCGAGGTCGAAACTGCTCGTGGTGAGCTTGGACCACGGCAGGTCTGCGATCGTTTCCAGGTAGGTGCGAATGACCTGCGCCTCGGCCGTCTCGCGGGGGATTCTCTCCAGCCGCCTGAGCTCGCGGTCGACCTCCTTGCGTGCCTCCTCGGGGAGCTCGAGGGCTTCCAGACGTTCGCGGAGTTCCTCGACTTCCTGCGAGTCGACGTCCTCGCCGAGCTCCTTGTGGATCGCCTTCAGCTGCTCGCGGAGAAACATCTCCCGCTGCCGCTCGCCCAGCTCCTCCTGCACCTTGCTGCGAATCTGCTCTTGTGCCTCGAGGACGCCGATCTGCCGCTGGAGGTGCATGAGGAGCTTTCGAAGCCGGTCCTCCACCGAGAGAGTCTCGAGAAGCACCTGCTTCTCCTCGGCATCGAGCTCGGTGTAAAACGTGACGAGGTCCGCCAGCTCCCCCGGCTCGGAGATCCCGCCGAGCAGGTGATCGACGATCTCCTTCGGGACTCCGCGAAGACGGCTCAGCTCGGCCGCTCGCTCGCGAACCTCCTTGTAAAGCGCGGTGAACGCCGCCTCATCGGGATCGAGCGGCGGCATGTCGTCCATGCGCCGGCTGACGACCTCCATGTACCCGTCCTTGAGCGAGTACTCGAGCGCCGCGCCTCTGACCTCGCCCTGGATCACCATCTGAATGCCGCCGGGCACCCGCTGCATCTGGGCGATCCGCGCGATCGTTCCGACGCGGTACAGGGTGTCGGCGTCCGGGATCTCGACGTCGGGATCCTTCTGAGCGACCGCAAAGATGCGCTTGTTCCCGGCGATGGCCGCCTCGATCGCTTTCAGCGTCATCTCTCTACCGGCCGCGATCGGCGCCGCCACTGCCGGGAACGTCACCGTCCCACGGAGGGGCAGCACCGGGAGGCGGGTCCGCTCCGCGAAGAGGGGAGCATCCTGCTCGATCTCCCCGTTGGCGCCGTTCCCGGGCGCGCCTTCGGCGTCTTGCGTGTTATTCTCCTCGGACTCGCCGGGAGTCGTGTCCTCTTCGATCATCCCTCTATTCCCACTCCGGCTGGAGGCGGTTGTCGGTGGTGACGTCGCCAGTTGCTCGCGGTTCCGCTACACTACTGATAGTTACTAGCTGATGTTTACTAGCGAACGCGCGAGCGCACAGCGCGGATCCCGTGCACGATCCGGGCCCGGTTCCTCGGCGCATCACCCGTCAGCGTGTGCCTTTGTGGCACGACTTGCGGCGTGAAGTCGCTGAGTTCCGTCAACCCGGCATGAAGTCTGGGCTTCCGGCTCGCCGAACCCCCGCGCCGTACAATCTGTTTACCCGGGAAACGACTGCGGCCGGGAGGCCTACTCCCAGGGACCGCCACGCGATCAAGGAGACCCATGGTCCTTACAAATCGGACAGGGAAGGTCATGCAGCCCACCCGGCGCGCGTCCCGACGCACGCTTGAAGAGTAGCGTCATCGCTCGCGCCCGTCGAACGATCGCGCCGGGCTGCGCGATGCTGGTCGCCCTGGTGCTGACCGCCGCCCCGCCGGCTGCCGCCCAGGAAAGCCAGGAGGGCGGACCGGTGTCGCCCGACAGCGCGGATGCCATCCGGGCGAGCCTGCAGCGGCCGCCGGCCTCGCACCCGCCGGATGAGCGCGATGTGGTGGGCGCTCCGCTCTTCGTCATCATGTTGCCCTTGCGGCTGGCCGCCGAGCTTCTGAGCCTGGCAGCCGGCGGTGTCAGCGCGCTGCTGCCCGAGGGCGAGGGGCCCAACCTCTACGAGGTCCTCAAGGTTTGGGGCCTCGAACTCTCCGTCCGTCCGCTGGGCCCGGGAGCGGGCGACGCGGTCCAGGCGCGCCTCACCCGCTTTCAGCCCTTCTTCGTTGAAGCTGCCGCCTCGGTGATCCTCTCACCCGGCGCCTTTCGGACGGCGCTCGGACTCACGAACGAGGATCAGTCGCTGGACGGCGGGTTCACGTTCCGACGCCTCACCGAAGCCGATTTCTGGGGGGTCGGCATCAACTCGCTCGAAGCCGACAAGTCCGACTACGAGTGGCAGCGGGCCCAAGTGGGGGCGGCCGGCCACACCCGGGACACGGCCACGTTCCGCTTCTCGGGAGGCGCCGGATGGGAGCAGAACGAGATCCGCGAGGGGAACAACAACAGTCTTCCGGGCATCGGCGACACCTTCCCTCTGGACTCCCTGTTCGGCGCCCAAGAGACGGTGCGCTACGTGGTGGGCGGCGGACAGTTCACGGCGGATTTCACGCACCTGAAGTCCCTGCAGCCCCGCGGCTTCAAGTTCATCGGTGACGTGGCCTTCCATGGTGGGACGGGGGATACGGACTCGGATTTTCTCACCCTCCAGGGAGAGGTTCACGGGTACCTCCCGATCAACGATCGTCAGGCGTTCGCCCTGCTCGGCCTGGTGGAGACCCAGCCGTCCTGGGGGCGCGGCGTGCCGTTCTACTACCTCTCCCAGCTCGGCGGGCCCGAGTTCCTGCGCGGCTACTCCACGGCCCGCTTCCGGGACCGCGACAGGCTGACGTGGATCGTCGAGTGGCGTTACGAGGCGTGGCGGGAGCTCCAGGGGCGGGCGCGCGCGGAGTGGTTCGTGTTCTGGGACGGCGGCACCGTCGCGCCGAGCCTCGGAGAGCTCTCGGACTTCAGGTACGACTACGGATTTGGCCTTCGCTTCGCCGACCAGAACGGCCCGGGTGCCCATTTCTTCTTCGCCTGGGGTGACGAGGGCTTCCGCTTCAGCCTCCGCCTCATCTCCAGCTTCTGAGTTTCCCAATGCGCCCCTCTCGATGGTCGAGCGTTATCGCCTGGTGGGGGGGCGCGTGCGTCGTCGGCCTGACGCTTGCCGGGTGCAGCGGGCTGCCGCCGCTCGCGCTTCGGCCGCAGCCTATTCCCTACGCGGACACGCTGCCGATCCACGAGCCGGCCAACCTCGAGCCGAACGAGATCATGCCGCTGCTCCGCGAGTCGGTGGTGGGCGAGCTTGGCCAGCCGTTCGATCCTGACGACTGGGGGAAGAAGAACGAGGCCCTGAACTTGACGCACTTCGACGATGTGGTGAACTCCGCGTGGTTCCAGCATCGGATCATGCGGCGCGAGCTGACGGCGGAGGAGGTGGGGTTGGGCCCGACGGCGGAGGCTGGCAGGCCGAAGCCACCGTACGTCGTCACGGAGCTGAAGGGCGCGGGCATCTCGCCGGGTTGGTGGGTGAGGGATGCCAAGGGCGACGTCTACCTCTTCAAGTTCGATCCTCCCGACAACCTCTACCTGGCGAGCGCGGCGAACACCATCTCCGACCGCCTCTTCTGGACGGCCGGCTACCACGTGCCGGAGGATTATATCGCGGTCTTCGACACGGCGTCGCTCGTCATCCAACCGGAGGGCGAGGGCCCGACTCGGGAGGAGGTTAGGGAGATCTTGGCTCGCACGTCCCCCCTTCCGGACGGTCGCTACCGGGCGATCGCGAGCCGGCTGTTGCCCGGGAAGCCGAAGGGACCGTTCCGCTTTCGCGGCGTGCGCAAGGACGACCCGAACGACTACTACCTGCACCAGAACCGGCGGGAGCTAAGGGGCCTGTACGTGATGGCGGCGTGGACCAACCACGTCGACATCCGCTTCGCCAACACCTTGGACGTGTTCATCGACCCGCCGGGCTTCCTGCGGCACTACCTGCAGGACTTCGGTGCCACGCTGGGCAGCGGGACGATCCGGCCGCACGATCCTCGGGAGGGCACGGAGTACAACTTCGACGTGTGGGCCTTCCTCGCTCGCCTGGTCACGTTCGGTTTCTACACGGCGGGCTGGGAGGGCGTGGAGTACGAGATTATCGATCCGTCGATCGGCTGGCTGCCGGTCGAGATGTACCATCCGGGGCGGTGGAAGCCGAACTGGCCGAACGCCGCTTTCCGTTCGGTGACCGCAGGGGACGGCTACTGGGGCGCGAAGCTTGTCTCGGCGTTGGGCGATGAGATGATTCGAGCCGCCGTGGGCGCCGGCGAGCTTCCAAGCCGGAAGGCGGCCGACACTCTAACGGCTATCCTGATCGCGCGCCGTGACAAGACCGTGCGCTACTGGTTCGACAGGGTCTCACCGGTCGAGAACGTGCGCGTGGAGTGCGCTGACGCATCGGGAGACGGATTCGTCCTGACCTTCGAGGACCTCGGCATCGGCTCCGGCGTGCGCGCCGCCGCGGGCACCCAATACGCCTGGGAGCTCGAGGATTCGCGCCGCGGCCGCCATTGGAGAGGCGATGCCACCGCGACGATCCGGGAGCGCCAGGCGATCCACGTGGTGCCTCCCGGGACGACCGATTCATGCCTGCCGTCCGACGCCCCGCCGGATCCGTCAGCTGGCGGCGCCTCGCCGCGTGGGTCGCCGGGCGGCGAGGCTGGCGAAGGCGAGGCTGGGGAGGGCGCGGACGTCACCGCGGAGCGGCTCGCCGTGCTCCGTCTTCGAGCCGGGCGGCTCCCCCCGCAGACCTCGGAGCCGCGGCTCGCCACGATCTACCTGCTCTGGACCGGCGAAGAAGGAGGGTACACGGTCGTCGGACTGGAGCACTAGCCGCGGCGACCCCCGCGCCGGGCTCTCAGCCGCGGCCCTCCATCTGCTCGTTCAGCCGCCTCACGACACCCGCCATATGCGTCAGCACGGCGCGCTGAACGCGGGATCGCTCGTCCAGAAGGTTGTAGAAGTCCTCGCACCCGAGGACGAGCGTGCGGGTCGGCTTGACGGCGACCGCCCGGTAGTTCGTCGGCAGCCCGTCAAGCAGGCTCAGATCCCCCACGGTCTGGCCCGGATCCGCCGTGAAGAGGGTTCGGTCTGCCTTCACCGCGTCCACCCGCCCCTCGACGATGATGAAGAGCTTGTGTCCGACCTCTCCCTCGTCGAACAGCACCTCCTGGTCTGAGTACTCACGTTCCTCGACCAGAGCAGCGAGGCCGGCCAGATCCTCGATGCGCAGGTTGGAGAAGAGCTCGGTGCGGCGCAGGACCTCCGCCCGCTCGACGATTTCCATGATGTCGTGCCTCCCATTGGTTTCTCCAGCACCGACGGAGGCCATGAGGCCTTCCCGGCCGAGCCTCTGGCGGGCGAGCACCGCTGTCCAGAAGTCATCTCCCTCGGCGAGAGCGGTGAGGACATCCTCCGGAGCCGGCGGCTCCACCTGGAGCTCGGTCGCCGCCGCACGTGATGCCTGCGCGATCGATCGATCCGGGTTCAACAACGGGTCCAGAAGCTGCCGCACCCGCCGCGGAAGGACGTTCTCCAGAAGCTCGTAGCCGCGCTGCCGGCTCAGCGAATCGTCCGAGACGAGCGCCGTGTATGCGGCGTACAGGTCTTCGAGATCGTAGCGCAAACCGAGCGACCGCATCGCCCGTTCCGCCGCTTCGTGCCGCCGCTGCCAGAGCGTTCGAGCGAGGAGGTCGCCCTCCCGCCGGAGCTGCTCCAGACCTCGGGCCTCGGTCCGGTCCTCGTGGCGTTCGTACGCCGCCTGGAACATCAGCCAGCGATATCCCTCGCGCGCCTCGCGAGCGGCCAGCTCCTCCGCCGGGTAGACCGAGAAGTCCAGCTCCTTCCGGTTTCGCCTCAGCTTGTCCAACAGCCTCAGCACCTCGAAGCGCGTGGCCGGATCGCAGCCGGGAAGAACAGCCACCAGCAGATCAATCGTACCCTTGTCGGCCCCTTCGTACAGGAGGCGGGGGATCGCCAGCCTGACGGCCTTCGGCGTGCGTGCATCGCGAACGTAATCGATGAGGGTGCCGTGGGCTGTCGGCCCGAAGTCGCGAAGGGCCCCGGAGGCGGCCCTCCGTTCCTTGGCCGTCTTGAGACGGTCCACGAGCACCGGAAGCAGCGAGCGGGTGCGCGTCGTGCCGATGGCCCTCAGCACCATCCGGCGCACAGCAATCGATCGATCGTCCACGAGCTCGGTCAGCAAATCCTCTCCCTGGGGCGGTAGGGGTTCCCAGCTGCCCAGCACGTCGGCCGCGCTCTCGCGCACCTCGGCGTCCGCGTCGTGCGCCAGCTCCGCGACCAGGTCCTCCACCATGCGTCGCGCCTCGGCGTCTCCGTGCCGGACCATGCACGCGATCGCTGCCACGCGGACCCGGCCGTCGGCCGATCTCAGGAACTCGCCCATTTGATCGAGCGGTCCGACCTTCGAGAAGTCGCACACGTAGTGGATCGCCTCCACCCGTACGTCCAGCGACGGATCCTCCAGAAGCCCCTCCACCTCCCCCATTACGTGCTGCGAGCCGAGCTCGTGGAGGAGGAAGACCGCCTGCGCCCGGACGGAGGACGACGTGTGATGG
Source organism: Gemmatimonadales bacterium (assembly GCA_030636765.1). Lineage (GTDB taxonomy): Bacteria > Gemmatimonadota > Gemmatimonadetes > Palauibacterales > Palauibacteraceae. The sequence continues at coordinate 4,247 of DAOVWI010000021.1, read as the reverse complement.
AGGAGGGGAAGGATGCGCTGTGTGGTCTCGGGTCGCCGATGCAGCTGTAGAAGAGCCAGGGCGTACAGGACCTCATCCTCGTTGCCACGCTCCAGGGTGTTCTCCAGCTCGTGGATCGTCTCCGCGTCCAGCCGCTGAAGGATCAGCTCGTCGAGCTCGACGTCCCTCACCCCGATGAGACGCTTGATCGAGTCCTTGAACTCGCCGCGCATGCGGAGCGTGGCGGCGATCCAGAGCCCGATCAAGAGGACCACCGCGATCGCTACCTCCCGGATTCCGAGGCCGAGGACATTGACCAGGACGATGAGGATGAGGCCGCCCGCCCCGGTCCCGCCCCGGTACACGGCCAGGTCGATGAGCGGCTTCACCTTGTACTTGATCTCCGTCGGAATCGGCAGATACAGAAGCTCGCGGGTGGACTGGTCGAGCGAATAGCGCAGGGCGCCCTCCGTGCCCTTCGCCAGGACGGCCATGAAGAGGATCGGCAGGACGACCACTCCGAGGCTTGTAACCACCAGCCCGAGGGGCAGCGCCAGCATCGCGACGCCGATGCCGAACTTCCTGAGGACGAATCCGGTGAGGAAGATCTGGATCAGCACCGAGGCCACGTTGAGGGCGGCGAAGAACCTTCCGAAGAACTGGGTCTTGGCGTCCTCTCCCTGGATGAACTGCTCGACGGCGCTGTTGAACTGCCAGTCGATGAGCGTGCCGACGACGATGGTGAAGCCGAGGATGAAGGCGATCGTACGCAGATGGCTGGAGGTCCGCAGCAGCCGGAGGGCGTCCCCCGATACGTCATCGAGCAGGCGTCCGCTGGCGGACCGCTCCCCGCCACTCATGTGAGGCTTCAGCAGGATGACGAGCGCGGCACACAGGACGAGGATGCCTGCCGCGACCAGCATCAGGTTCTCGGTCCCCACGACTTCCGCGGCCACGGCTGCGATGGAGCTACCGGCGATCCCTCCGAGGATCAGTCCGACGCCGATGATCCCGAACAGCCTCTTCGCCTGCCGGGTCGTGAAGAGGAGGTTGCCGACCAGGTAGAACTGGCTCACGATCAGCAGCGGATACAGCTTGCCCCAGATGTAGAAGGCGCCCGAGCTCCAGACGGAGTCGCCCTCCCGCAGCCACAGACTGAAGAGCAGGATGCACGCTCCGAGGAAGGCGAACGTCCCGAGCAGGAGTGCGATCTCGCGCAGCCGGTCCACGTACCTCGAGTAGACCAGCATCACCAGGGTCACGACGATCGCGGTGAGGATGTAGACGTACGGCAGGTTGTCCGCGCCCACCCGGTCGATGAACACCGAGTTCCGGATCGGCTTGAGGATGTAATACGACGTCATCGCGAGGAAGCCGTAGGCGAACATGAGGCTCACCGGCGCGACTTCCCCGCTCCGAACGTCGGTTATCGAGCGGAACCACCCGCGGATCGTTCTAGCCATGCTGCCCCATATGAACCGTTGGCACGGTGCCGGAGATCCCCACCGGCAATCTCCGGCGCGCAGCCGCTGTTACGGGCCCGAGCCGCTGCCGCGGGTCCGCGCCGCGGTTGCCGGCGCGAGACTCAGCTCTCGATGAGTGCCTCCACTGCGAGTCGGTTGTCCTCGAACGTGTTGTAGAAGTGCGGCGAGAGACGCACCCGATCCTTCCGGAAGTCGATGATGATCCCGAGCTCGGCGAGCCGCCGAACGGCGCCGGCCGCATCCCGGTGCTCGGCCAGAACGACGGCGGATCGGCGTGTGGCCTCGGGCGCGACGTGAGGGCGCATGCCGGCTTCCGCGAGACGCTCGACCAGATCCTCCGTCAGCTCCCGGTTCCGCTCGCGGATCCGCTCGATCCCCACCTCCTCGACGATCTCGAGGCCGCCGGCCGCGGTGAAGGCGGCGCCCACCGCCGGCGTTCCCATCTCGAACCGGCGGGCGTCGGGGTGTGGGCGGGCCGCCCGGAGGTCGAAGCCGAACTGGTCTTCCACGCCGAACCAGCTCAGCGTCGTGGGCTCCATCTCCAGTTCGGGGCGCACATAGAGGAAGGCCATCCCCGGTCCGCCACACAACCACTTGAGCGAGCCGGAGACGAGGAAATCCACGTCCCAGGCCTTGACGTCGATAGGAATCTGGCCGCTCGCCTGATACGCATCGAGCAGGAAGTAGGCGCCTTGCCGGTGGGCGATGCGGGCCAGGGCGGCGGCGTCCTGAATCGCACCGGACGAGAAGAAGACGTGGGACGTCGCCAGCAGGGCCGTCCTTTCGTCGACGGCGGCCTCGATCCGTTCGATCGGAATCTCGATCCCGTCGGGGCTCTCGACCATGATCACCTCGAGGCCGGTCCGCTCGCGCGAGAGAAACTGGTAGGCGAGCGTGGGGAAATCCAGCTCCGTCAGGACCACGCGGTTGCGATCCCGGAAGTCGAGGGCGCCGGCCACGGCGGCGAGACCGGCCGAGACGCTGGGAAGGAGGGCGATCTCGTCGGGCGAGGCCCCCACCGTCCGTCCGAAGGCGGCCCGCACGTCTTCGAGCTTCCTCATCCAGAGTTCGTACCAGGCGCTCGCCCCCAGGTCGTTCCACTGATCTTCGAACTGATGGCGGTATGCGACGGCGCGGCGCGAGAGCGCTCCGAGCGAGTTCGAGTTCAGGTAGACCTTGCGCTCGAGAATGGGAAACTCGCCCCGGTAGCGGCCCGGGAGGCCGTCGGGTGGCCGGTTCATGCTGGCGCCAGCGGGCTCACGGATCCCATCGTTGGGCGAACCGTTGGGAGAGGGCATCTTGGAACACGACGACAATCTCGGCCGCATGTTGGACCCGGAGCAAGCGGCGGAGCTCGAGCGGCTCGATCGCGAGCACCCCACGGCGGGGGGTGAGCCCGAGTGTCCCGTCTGCTCCACCCGTATGGTGCGGCACGTCGAGAAGCACGTGGCGCCGCGCTCGGGGGGCAGCCCGTTCCGGATTCGCCTCGTGTGCCCATCGAAGGAGTGCGGCTGCTGGACCACGTATAACTGGTGACGCGGTCAACTGGTGACGCGGTGGCGCCCTTGAAGGAACTCCGGTCGCGACCGCCGCATGTCGCGGGACCCGTGCCGGGTGCTCGATCCGCCGCCCTCGCCGCTCGGCTCTCTGAGGTCGAGTCGCGCAACGTCACGTACCTCTCGCCGGATTTTCCCGTCTTCTGGGAGCGTGGGCTCGGGAGCAACGTCTGGGATGTGGACGGGAACCGTTATGTGGACCTGACGGCGGCGTTCGGCGTCGCCTCGGCTGGACACTCTCACCCTGCGGTCGTCGACGCGATCGAGACGCAGGTCGCGACGCTGGCCCACGGAATGGGAGACGTCCACCCGCCGGCGGTGAAGGTGGAGCTTCTCGAGCGGCTCGCGGCGATCGCCTCACCGGGCGCGCGGGCCGTCCTCGCCACCTCCGGATCGGCCGCGGTCGAGATCGCGCTCAAGACGGCGACCCTCTACACCGGCCGGCCCGGATTTCTCGCGTTCTCCGGCGCCTACCACGGCCTAACCTACGGTGCGCTGGCCGTCACCGACCGCGAGCTGTTTCGGCAGCCGTTCGAGGCGCAGCTGAACCCGAACGTCCTCCGTGCCGCCTACCCGAAGCCGGCCCGCGCTGCGGCCGAGGCCGAGGAAACCGCCCTGTCGGCTGAGGTGCTGCGCGATGTCGCGGTCCTGCTGGACGGCCCGGGTGGCGATCGCGTGGGGGCGGTCATCGTGGAGCCCGCGCAGGGGCGGGGCGGTCAGATCCTTCCTCCGAGCGGGTTCGTCGCAGGGCTGGCCGATCTGTGCTGGGAGCGGGGCCTCCTGCTCATCGCCGATGAGATCTTCACCGGGTTCGGCCGCACCGGATGGCCGCTGGCGTGCGACGCTGAGAACGTGATCCCGGATCTCGTGTGCGTCGGCAAGGGAATGTCGGGGGGAATGCCGATCTCGGCGTGCATCGGATCGTCCGAGGCGATGGCTGCCTGGCCCGAGTCGGCCGGCGAGGCGATCCATACGAGCACGTTCCTCGGTCATCCAGCCGCGTGCGCGGCCGCGCTGGCGACCCTCCAACTCATCGACGAAGCGGATCTGGCGGCCCGCTCTCGCAGCGAGGGCGCGCGATGGCTGGATGCGCTGGGCGAGATGACGCTCCGGCACCCGATCGTCCGCGAGGTGAGAGGGCGCGGCCTGATGATCGGGATCGAGCTGCGGGATCCGGAGGCTCGTGTCCCGGGCCGTCTCCTCGTCGGGAGGGCGATCGTCGAGGCGC
>DAOVWI010000220.1 GCA_030636765.1 Gemmatimonadales bacterium | reverse complement strand
GAGCCCCACCCCCTCGGCGAGATCGCGTTCGAGGAGTGCGCTATCCCGTCGGAGCAGCGGGTGGGCCCGGAGGGCCGGGGCTTCAAGCTTGGGATGATGACGCTGGACCGGCTACGGCCGACCGTCGCCGCCGCGGCGTGCGGCATGGCTTCGCGCGCGCTCGCCGAGGCGCTCTCGCACGCGACGGAGCGCCGTCAGTTCGGGCAGCCTCTCGGAGACTTCCAGCTTATCCAGGAGAAGCTGGGCCGGATGGCGATCGCACTGGACGCCGCCCGCCTTCTCACGTATCGGGCGGCCTGGGAGAAGGACATGGGCGCGGAGCGGATCACGCTCGAGGCCTCGATGGCGAAGGCCTTCGCCACGGAGGCGGCGCAGCGGATCGTGGACGATGCGGTGCAGATCCTCGGCGGCCGGGGCGTCCTGGCCGAGAGCCCTGTGGACCGGCTGTACCGGGCCGTTCGCGCCCTGCGCATCTACGAGGGGACGACGGAGATTCAGCACCTCATCATCGCGCGCCATCTGCTGGAGGGCGCAACGACCGCGGAGACCGCAACGACCGCGAACAGCGGATCGGAAGGCCCGGCATGAGGATCGTCAGCGTCGGCGGAGGCCCCGCCGGCCTCTACTTCGCGATCCTGATGAAACGGGCTGATCCGGCCCATGAGATCACCGTTTTGGAGCGGAACCAGCCGGACGACACGTTCGGCTTCGGCGTCGTCTTCTCGGACGCGACGATGGAGGAGTTGGCCGAGGAGGACCCGGCCAGCCACGCGGAGATCACACGGCACTTCTACCAGTGGGAAGACATCGACATCCACTACCGGGGGGAGGTGATCTCGTCGACCGGCCACGGCTTCGCCGGCCTCTCCCGTCAGACGCTCCTTCACATCCTGCAGGAGCGGTGCAGGGAACTGGAGGTCGACCTGCGCTTCGGGGTGGAGATCGATGACCTGGCGCCGTACGCGGACGCCGATCTGATCGTGGGCGCCGACGGGGTCGGCAGCTGGTTGCGGGAGCATTACGGCGAGCACTTCGGGCCGACCATCGACCTGCGGCCGAACCGGTTCGTCTGGCTGGGCACGACGAAGAGCTTTCCCGCCTTCACGTTCTACTTCAAGCCGGATGACCGTGGGTTGTGGAGGGTCCACGCCTACCAGTATGCGGACGAAGTGGCGGCCGACGAGGTGCTGAACGGGATCTCGACCTTCATCGTCGAGGTGACGGAGGGCACGTGGCGGGCGGCGGGGCTCGATGAGGCGACCGAGGAGGAGACGATCCGCTTCTGTGAGGAGCTCTTCGCGGAGGAGCTCCAGGGCCACGCGCTCATCGGCAACCGCTCCCTCTGGCGCAGCTTCCCGACGATCACCACGGCGTGCTGGCACCATGGGAACATCGCGCTGATCGGGGACGCCGCTCACACGGCCCACTTCTCGGTGGGCTCCGGGACGCGCATGGCGATGGTTGACGCGATCGAGCTGGCCCGGGCGATCAACGAGAACTGCGGCGACCTGGAGAGGGCCTTCCCGGCGTACGAGGCTGAGCGGCGTCCTGCGGCGGCCAGCCTCCAGCGGGCCGCCAAGGCGAGCATGGGGTGGTTCGAGGGGACCGAGCGGTACATGGGCACCGAGCCCACCCAGTTCGCCTTCAACCTCATCACCCGGAGCCTGCGGATCACACACGAGAACCTTCGGATGCGGGATCCGGGGTTCCTGACCGGCGTGGACCGGTGGTTCGCGCGCCAGGCCGCCGAGCAGAGCGGCGTGGAGGTGCCGACTGATCCGCCGCCGCCTCCCCTCTTCACCCCCTTCCGCCTGCGGGATCTCCTTCTGACGAACCGCGTCGCCGTGTCGCCGATGTGCCAGTACTACGCCGACGATGGGGTTCCGAACGACTGGCACCTCGTTCACCTGGGCACGCGCGCCATGGGTGGCGCCGGACTGGTGTTCACCGAGATGACGGACGTGAGCCGCGAGGCGAGGATCTCTCCGGGATGCGCGGGGATGTACAAGCCCGAGCACGTGACGGCGTGGGCGCGGATCGTGGATTTCATCCACGGCCACAGCCCGGCCAAGGTCGGGATCCAGCTCGGGCACGCGGGCCGCAAGGGATCGACCCGCTTGGCCTGGGAGGGGATGGACGAGCCACTGGAGAAGGGCGACTGGCCGATCCTCTCCGCCTCGCCGATCCCCTACTTCCCGCACAGCCAGGTCCCGAAGGAGATGGGCCGCGCCGACATGAAGCGGGTTCGAAGCGACTTCGTCAGGGCGGCCGGCATGAGCGAGGAGGCCGGCTTCGACCTCCTCGAGATCCACCTCGCGCACGGGTACCTGTTCGCCAGCTTCATATCGCCCCTCACAAACCAGCGGGCCGACGAGTACGGAGGGTCGTTGGAGAACCGGATGCGCTTCCCCCTCGATGTGCTGGACGCCGTGCGTCAGGTTTGGCCCGACAAGCCGCTATCGGCGCGGATCTCCGCGGTGGACTGGGTGCCCGGCGGGATGGAGCCGGACGACGCGGTCGAGGTAGCGAGGATGCTCCTGGAGCACGGCTGCGACATCGTGGACGTATCGGCCGGCCAGACGGTGCCGGAGGCGAAGCCCGAGTACGGCCGGCAGTTCCAGACGCCCTTCAGCGACCGGATCCGCCACGAGGTGGGGATCGCCACCATGGCGGTGGGCAACATCTCGTCCTACATGGATGTCAACACGATTCTGGCGGCCGGTCGGGCCGACCTGTGCCTGATGGCGAGAGCTCACCTCTGGGATCCGTACTGGACTCGCCACATGGCGTACGAGCTCGGCTACCATCTCCCTTGGCCGGATCCCTACTCCACGCTCGAGGACTTCACGCCGAGGCTCGGACTAAAGGAAGAGGACAAGTGACGGAAGAAGAAGGAACCACGGACGCCTTAGAGGGGGCCGACATTGACTCGGCAGAGGCCGGCAACGGACCCGAGCCGGACCGCCCGTATGGTGCGGGAGCCCAGGTCCAGGAAGGGCCGCCCGGCAGCTACGTCACGTACGCCGG
>DAOVWI010000235.1 GCA_030636765.1 Gemmatimonadales bacterium | reverse complement strand
TCTCCTCGAGCCGGCGTCCGATCATCGGGTTGCCGGGGATGAGCTCCTGCGCCTTTCGGTACGCCGTGATCGCCTCCTCGCGCTGCCCGGTCATCCGGTACCCTTCGCCGAGCGTGAAGTAGGAGAAGCCCGATTCGGGGAAGTGCTCGAGGTTCAGCTTCAGGATCCGAATCCCGTCCTCCACGCGACCGTCGCCCCCGAGCCGCTGAGCGAGCTCGATCAGCGTGAGCTCGCCGAAGTCGTACGAGCCCGATCCGTAGAGCTCGTCGCGGAGCTCCCCGTAGCGATCGATCCCGGCGTCGATGCCCTCCTCGTCGATCACGATGGCCAGCACCTGGCCGAGAGTGCGGGGCAGCGGCCGGCCACGGTGACACGTGTAGCACGTCATTCGCACGGACGGCTCGGCGCGCTCTCCGACCTCCCCCAGCGCCGGGAGCCGCTCCTCGTTCAGGTAGCGGACCATCCGGAGCATGAACCGCGCTTTCCGCTTCGTCAGCTTCTCGTCCGACTCGAAGTCGAACTCGGAGAACGGGATGCCCTCTTCGCCCACGTGGCAGTGCCAGCAGCGGACGCCGAGACCCAGGGAGTTGCCCTTCATGATCTCGAGCAGTGCCTCCTTGCTGATGTCCTCGGGAAGGACCTGCAGGTTGTGGAACTCGTCGGGGATCTGCGCCGGCGCTTCGGGCGGCCGGCCCCCGAGGAGCAGCACGGTGGCGAGCGCGAGCGGGAATGAACGGAGGCTCCTGCTCGCCAAGGATGACGGGGAAGCGGTGACGCGAATCTTCATCGTGACGTTCCTCCAGGCGTCGAGGGCATGGAGATGCCTATTCCTGCCAACGCACGAGGATCGACATGGTTCCCTCTCGGCACAAGACGGTAACAGGCGCGCCAGCGACTGCCGCGCGCGACCCACCAGGGTTTCTCGGCGACCTGCTAGCCTGTTGCCCCGCACCGGTCGCCGCCCTATTTCGCCACGTAACAACCACCAAGACAGCAAGAGGAGCTACTCGAATGGGAGCGAACCGAGCTTCGAGAACTGCGGTCCCGCAGCGTACGCGCCGCCGCTGGGCCATCGCCCTCGTCGCGGCGCTCGCGCCGGTGGCAGCCGCGGCCGCTCACCTCGCCCTGCCCCCCGAGGCGCAGGCCCAGGCATCGGACGTGGTCTACGACACGATGCTCTACGAGGGAATGCGCTACCGGATGATCGGCCCGCACCGGGGAGGCCGCGTCACGGCCGTCGCCGGCATCGCCGGGCGGCCGCTCGTCTACTTCATGGGGAGCACCGGCGGCGGCGTGTGGAAGACCGAGGACGCCGGGGTGAGCTGGGCCAACGCGGCGGACAAGTACCTCGAGTCCGCCTCCGTCGGCGCGGTCGACGTATCGGATTCCGATCCGAGCGTCATCTGGGTCGGGATGGGCTCGGCGTGCATCCGGGGCAACACCTCCATGGGCGACGGCGTCTACCGATCGGTCGACGGCGGGAAGACGTGGAGCCACGTCGGCCTACGCCAGGCCGGCCAGATCGGACGCATTATCGTCGATCCGAGAGACCCCGAAGTCGCGTTCGTCGCGGCTCTGGGCCACCCGTTCGGGCCCAACTCCGAGCGCGGCGTCTTCCGAACGAAGGACGGCGGGGCGAGCTGGGAGAACGTCCTGTTCATCAGCGACTCCACCGGCGCCGTGGACCTCGCTATGCGGCCGGACAACCCGCGCATCCTCTTCGCCGGGATGTGGCGGGCGGAGCGTAAGCCGTGGACGATGATCAGCGGGGCCCGGGAAGGAGGGATCTGGCGCAGCAAGGACGGCGGGGACACGTGGAAGCGACTCGAGAAGGGCCTCCCGGACGGCCTGGTCGGAAAGACGGCCGTGAGCGTGTCACGCTCCAACCCCGATCGCGTGTGGGCCCTGATCGAGGCCCCCGACGAGGAGGGCGGGCTGTACCGCTCCGACGACGGCGGCGACACGTGGAAGCAGGTGAACAAGGAGCGGAAGCTCCGGCAGCGGGCCTGGTACTATACGCACGTGTACGCCGACCCCGGTGACGAGAACACGGTGTACGTCCTCAACGTCCGCTTCTGGAAATCGATCGACGGGGGGAAGACGTTCGAGCAGATCCGGGTCCCGCACGGTGACACCCACGACCTGTGGATCAGCCCGGAGGATCCGCGAACGATGATCATCGGGAACGACGGGGGCGCACAGATCACCCACAACGGTGGGAAATCCTGGTCGACGATGTACAACCAGGCGACCGCCGAGATGTACCGCCTCTTCGTGGACGAAGCGTTCCCGTACCGCGTGTATGGGTCGCAGCAGGACAACAGCACGATCTCCCTTCCCAGCCGGGGGATGGGGGGCCTGACGCCGTACGAGGACTGGCGATCGGTGGGCGGCGGCGAGAGCGGACACATCGCGATCGACCCTCGGAACCCCGACGTCACGTACGCCGG
>DAOVWI010000024.1 GCA_030636765.1 Gemmatimonadales bacterium | reverse complement strand
CTGACCGGCCTGCTACGGCGCATCGACCGATCGTTACAGGGACAGGCCGTCGGCGACCTGGATGCCCTGCGGACTCTGGCAGGTCGCTGAAGGTGGGTCGACCTGTTAGGTAGGGCCAAGATCCTGTTAGGTAGGGCCAAGATAAGGAGGACTACGCATGCCGGAACTCGACGGAAGGGTCGCGATCGTCACGGGAGCGGCCCGCGGCATCGGACTCGCGATCGCCAGCGAGCTGACCAGGGCCGGAGCGGTCGTGGCGATCGTGGACCTCGATGAGGATCAGGCCGCCCAGGCGTCCGCCGGAATCGGTGGGCCGCAGCGTGGCTTCCGCTGCGATGTGAGTGATTCGGCCGAGTGCGCCCGAACCCTCGACGAGGTGGAGAAGGAACTGGGGCCGCTCGACATCCTCGTGAACAACGCGGGCATCACGAGGGACAGCCTTCTGCTGCGCCTCAAGGACGAGGACTGGCAACGAGTGCTGGATACCAATCTCAGCGCGCCCTTCTACCTGACGCGTGGCGCCGCCCGCGGAATGATGAAGCGCCGCGAGGGAAGGATCGTCAACCTCGCCAGTGTCGTGGGCTTGACGGGTAATCGCGGCCAGGCCAACTATGCGGCATCCAAAGCGGGACTTATAGGCTTTACGAAATCGGTGGCCCAGGAACTGGCGAGCCGCAACGTGCTCGTCAACGCCGTGGCTCCGGGCTTCATCGAGACGGAGATGACGGCCGCTCTCGGCGCCGAGACGCGGCAGGCGATCTCGGAGAGGATTCCGCTCGGCCGCTTGGGTGACCCCGCCGACGTGGCGGGTGTCGTGCGCTTCCTTGTAGGCCCGTACGCCTCGTACATCACCGGCCAGGTGATCGTCGTGGACGGCGGGATGGTCATGTGAGCGTTCGTGCGAACATGCCTCGAAACTGAAAGGGCGACTCTATGTCAGACATTGCTGCGAAGGTTAAGGAGATCATCGCCAACGAGCTGGGCGTCGAGATCGAGAAGGTGACCGACGAGGCCTCTTTCGTGGACGACCTGGGCGCGGACTCTCTCGACACCGTGGAGCTCGTGATGGCGTTCGAGGAGGAGTTCGAGATCGAAATCCCCGACGAGGATGCCGAGCAGATGCAGACCGTCGGCGACGCGATCCAGTACCTCGGGAAGAAGCAGGACTGAGGCAGTGAGAAGCCCCGCCGTTCCGACCGGAACGTAGGATCCGTCCGAGATGAACCGGCGTGTGGTCGTGACCGGACTCGGCGTCATCACGCCGGTCGGCAACGACGTGGAATCAACCTGGTCCGCGCTCATCGAGGGACGGAGCGGGGCCGGTCCGATCACCCTCTTCGACCCGGTCGGGCAGGACGTGCGCTTTGCCTGTGAGGTGAAGGGTTTCGATCCCGAGCTCTACCTGGACCGCAAGGAGGTGAAGCGGACCGACCGCTTCGTGCAGTTCTCTCTCGCGACCGCGGAGCAGGCCGTGCGGGAGTCGGGCCTCCTCGAGGCCATGGCGAAGCTGCCCCCGGAGCGCGTCGGCGTCATCGTGGGCAGCGGGATCGGCGGCCTTGCCACTCTCGAGAGCCAGCACATCCGACTGCTGAACCGCGGTCCCCGCCGGGTGTCGCCCTTCTTCATCCCGATGTTCATCGCCGACATGGCGGCGGGCTTGATCTCGATGCGTTACGGCGCGCGTGGTCCAAACTACGCGACGGTCTCGGCCTGCTCCTCCAGCGCCCACGCGCTGGGGCTGGCGTACCGCTCGGTGCGGAGCGGTGAAGCGGATGCGATGATCGCCGGGGGAACGGAGGCGACGATCACGCCGCTGTGCCTCGCCGGTTTCGCTTCGATGAAGGCGCTTTCCACCCGCAACGACGACCCCGCGACGGCGTCCCGGCCGTTCGACAAGTACCGGGATGGGTTCGTGCTCGGCGAGGGAGCGGCCACCCTTGTCCTCGAGAACATGGAGCACGCGGTGCGGCGCAGAGCACACATCGTGGCGGAGGTGATCGGCTTCGGGCAGAGCGCCGACGCCTACCACATGACGGCGCCGGCTCCGGAGGGAGCGGGGGCCCAGGTGGCGATCCGCAGCGCCCTGGACGATGCAGGCGTTGGGATCGAGGAGGTCGACTACGTAAACGCCCACGGCACCTCGACGCCGCAGAACGACGCCACGGAAACGCTGGCCATCAAGCAAGTTTTCGGCGACCGGGCGTACGAGCTGGTCGTCGGGTCCACGAAATCCATGACGGGTCACACTCTCGGCGCTGCCGGTGCGATCGAGGGAGCGATCAGTGCCCTCGTGTGTCAGCGAGGGCTCATCCCACCGACGATCAACTTCGAAGAGGTCGATCCGGAGTGCGATCTGGACTACGCCCACCATGGGCCCGTCGAGAGGGACGTACGCGTGGCCATCACGAACTCGTTCGGCTTCGGAGGGCACAACGTATGTCTCGTGTTTCGTAAGTGGACGGAGTAGCGGACCGGCCCGTCGTTCCGAAGATCCTCATCCTCATCGGATCCGAATCGGACGGCCCGAAGATGGAGGGTGCGCTCGACGTGCTGCGCTCCGGCGGTGTGGAGGGCGAACTGATCGTCAGCAGCGCGCACCGGGACCCTGCACGAACCGGCCGGCTCGCCGCCCGTGCGCGGGACGAGGGCTTCTCGGCCATCATCTGCGGCGCCGGCCTGTCGGCGGCCCTTCCCGGGTTCGTGGCGGCACACACCGATCTCCCGGTCATCGGCGTGCCGATCTCCGCCGGCACCCTCGGCGGACTCGACGCGCTGCTCTCTACCGTCCAGATGCCGACGGGCGTGCCGGTGGCCACGGTCGGCATCGACAACTCGCGTAACGCCGGACACCTGGTTCTCCGCATCCTTCGGATGGCCGGCCTTTGCGAGTAGGGTTGGGTTTCGATCGCCGCGCTTTCACCTCCAGCGGAGTGCCCGTGCTCGGTGACGTCGTGGTGAGCGCCGTGGTCGATGCTCTCCTTGGGGCGACCGGGCTGGGCGGGACGCCGCGCGCTGACTCCGATCCGTCCGAGGAGGGAGACGGCTCCAAGCATGCCCTGCGCGAAGCCGTCCGGCTCGTCGAGAGGGAGAACTACCAGGTTGTGAATCTGGACATCAGCGTTGTAACCGAGGGCCTTGAGATCTCGCCCCACTTTGCGAGCGTGAGCGAGCGGATCGCCGAGGAAGTCCACGTCTCCCCGGCCAACGTGGCCGTGAAGCACGCCGGTGGTGGACGCCTCGTGGGGCTCGAAGCCGCGGCGGGTGGGACGGGCGGCGTCGCGGCCGTCGCCGTCGCTTTGCTGAACCAGGTCGCGGATCTCGACGCGCTCCACGCCAGCATCCGCTCGGGCGGCTAGCAGCCCGCGGTCGGTGTAAGGGAACGCATGCAGTCCGATCTGGAGAACCTCTTTCAGCTGATCGGCGAGATCCCGGTCGAGAGCATTTACCTGCTCATCGCGATCGGGGCAGCGGTGGAGAACATCTTCCCGCCGATCCCGTCGGACACCTTCGTGCTTCTCGGGGGCATCCTCGTCGACCAGGGCCTCCTGCGTGCCGACCTGGTGTTCATTTCCGCGTGGCTGGCCAACAACGTCCTCGCCCTCTTCGTCTATCTGATGGGCCGGCGGTACGGCAGAGGGATCTTCCAGACGCGGTGGGGCCACTGGCTGCTGCGGCCGCATCAGCTGGAGCGGCTCTCGGAGTTCTACGAGCGCTACGGAACCGTGACGGTCCTCGTCAGCCGCTTCTTTCCGGTGTTCCGGGTGCTCATCCCGGCCTTCGCTGGAATCAGCCGGCTCCCGTTCTGGCGGACCGCGATCCCCCTGATGATCGCCTCGGCCGTTTGGTACGGGGTGCTCCTTTTCGCGGGGATCTTCGCCTCGCGCAACCTTCCCCGCATGCTGGCCGTGTTCGAGGCCTTCAACACGTGGCTGCTGCTCGCCACGATAATGCTGCTCGGCGGAGTGGCCATCCTGTGGTGGCTCAGCCGGCGTGAGCGTCAGGGTCCACATGAGTGAGGCCGGTGAGGACGTGGCGCGGGCGTTCCACCTCGAGCCGTATTCCGATTACCTTCTCTTCGAGCGCGGACTCTCGCCCACTACGCGCGAGGCCTACCTGAACGACTGCCTGGAGCTCGCCCGTTTCGCCCGCTCCCGGAGCGCCTCGAGGCCGGCCGACGTCGACTACCCGATGTTGCGTGGGCACGTCGCGCGACTGGCCGAACGAGGTCTCGCGCCGTCCACGATCGCACGAAAGCTCTCCGCGCTTCGCAGCTACTTCCGCTACCTGGTCGCAGAGGACCTCGTCGCCGTTGACCCGACGGACCGGCTGGAGGCACCCCGGGCGGGCCGGCCGCTGCCCGAGGCGCTGTCGTACGAGGAGGTCGAGCGGTTGTTGCGCGCCGTGCCCACGACGCTGAAGCTTGCGATGCGCGATCTGGCCATGCTCGAAGTTCTGTATGGTGCCGGTCTGCGCGTTTCGGAACTCACCAGCCTGACGCTCCGAAACCTAGATCTGGACGAGGGTTTCGTACGGGTCCTGGGAAAGGGATCCAAAGAACGCCTTGTGCCGCTCGGAGGCCGTGCGAACGATGCGCTCGCGCGCTACCTTCGCGAGTTGAGACCCGGCCTGGATCGAGGGGCGAGCCGCGGCGTCGTTTTCCTGAACCGGCTCGGCCGGCCGCTGAGCCGGATGGGCGCGTGGAAGATCGTTCGCCGGCACGTTGACGGCGCGGGCATCGAGAAACCGGTTTCACCGCACACGCTACGGCACACGTTCGCCACGCACCTTCTGGAAGGAGGAGCCGACCTGGCTTCAGTGCAGGAGATGCTCGGGCATTCTGATATCTCGACCACACAGATCTACACACATGTCGATCGCACCTACCTTCGGAAGGTTCACCGGACCTACCACCCGCGCGGCTGACCAGCCGCGCTTGGTCCTGGTGTGAGCTGCGCGTCACGGGTGCTCGACTTGGCCCGGGTTCAGCGTCCCGTCCGGCGTTTCTCCGACCGTCAGATTCCCGGGGACGTCCTCGAGTGCGTCATCGAATGCGGGCGGTACGCACCCTCAGCCCGGGAGGACCAGCCGTGGCGGTTGATCCTCGTGCAGGAGGGACTGACACGTCACCGCCTCGCCGGCTGCGCCTTCAACCACCCGCACGTTCGAACGGCGCCTGTCGTCATCGTTTGTTGCGCGCGCTTCTACTCGCACGTGAGCGGGAGCGGCCGACCCAGCTACCCGATGGACGTCACATCGACCGCCCAGAGCATGTGGATGGCGGCAGCGGATCTCGGTCTGGCCTCGAGCTGGATCACAGGGTTCCGCGAGCGCGGCGTCCGCGAGATCCTCGAGATCCCGCCGAACGTTCCGGTGATCGGCCTCCTTGCTCTCGGGTATTCCGATGGTTTCGGGAAGCTTCCGCCACGGCGCGAGATCTCCGAGGTGATCTCGTGGGAGCGCTGGAGCCAGGAAGTGGAGATCCCAGGTCGACCGTGAGGAACATCCGGCACGTGCCTCTGGCGGGACTTGCTCTCGCCCTGTCGGCCGGCGCGGCAAGCGCCCAGGAAGTACGCTTCGAGCCCAGATCGGGCGAACGGACGGATCAGGAGATCGCCCGGTTCCTGGAGGGCCCCTACCAGCTCTGGACACGAGACACCGTGCTCGCGCCGGAGCAGACGGTACGGGGCGATGTCCTCGTGCTGGAAGCGGCAGCCCGAATCGCCGGCACCATCGAGGGTAGCATCTACGTGGTCGACGGCGATCTGTTCCTGCGGCCGGGGGCGCGCATCACGGGCGACGTGGTCGTGGTCGGCGGTGGCTACTACGGCTCCAGTCTTGCCGCGGTGGAAGGCCGGGTGGAGTACCGACCCAACGCAGCGCTCTCCGTGATGCCGGAGGAGGGCGGTTACCGCATCTATGCCGTGGAAGAGCCGCTCGAGCCGTTCGAGCTTCACGGGCTCTACGGCTTCGGCCTCCCCACCTACCAGCGCGTCGATGCCGTCACGCTCTCGTGGGGCGCGACGCTGCGCGCCGTGAATTGGGCCTGGCGACCCGACCTCTCTGTGGACGGACGATTCAAGACCGGGCCGGCCGACTTCGAAGGCACGGCGCGCCAGTTCTGGCATCCCTCGCGCAGCATGCAGTTCGGCTTCGAGGTCGAGCGTGCGACGCGAAACAACGAGGGATGGATCTGGGGTACCCTGATCAACTCGATCAGCTACTTCGTCGCCGGCGAGGACGTGCGGGACTACTACCTGGCCGACCGCGTCGCCCTGACCGTTGAGCGCCCACCCGGGCCGGGCCTGTCCCCATCGTTCACCCTCCAGTACGAGGACGCCGACAGCCTCGTCGCGGAGCCCTACTTCGTCCTTTTCGGCAACGATGAAGACGTGCGGCCGAATCCACCGGTCCACGTGGGTGAGACGTTCAGCGGGATCTTCTCGCTCACCCACCGCACTCGAAAAGGCGAGCCAGGGCTGAACGCTCGCGCCCTTCTCGAAGGAGCCACATCGGACGTGGCGGGCGACTTCTCCTTCCTCTTGGGAGAGCTCCGGGCGCGCTGGGATCATCCCACCATCGCCGGGCAGCAGCTGAAGGCCTTCGTCGAGGCCCGCGGCGACCTGGCCGGTGCGCTTCCACGGCAGCGCTGGTCGGCGTTTGGCGGCGTCGGCACGCTGCCTACGTTCACGGCGCTCCAGTTCAGGGGACCCCGGCTGCTCTACGGCCAGCTTTCCTACTTCGTGCCACTGGTTCCGTGGGCGCGCAAATCCAGCATTGTGAACTTCGTCGTCCACGGCAGGGTCGGGTCGGCGTGGGATGAGGGAGAGACCGCCGTCTTCGAGACGAACCTCATATTCGCCCTGCGCGTGTTCTTCGTGGAGGGAGGTGTGGCGGTCGACCCGAAGACCGGGCGCGTGGTCGCGGAGCTCGTGCTCAGCGGTGACCGATTGGCCGGGATCGTGGTGCCCTAGCACGTGGCCCCGCCGGGTTCTTCAGCGACCTGCCAGGATCTTTGACGGGTCCGGCAGGGGCGCTTAACTTGCCGTGCGTGAGAAACTCGAGTCTGACGCGCCTGCACCAGGCTCCCATGCCGCTTCGGTGCCCTCGGACCGGGCGCTCAGGCACCCGACTCCCCAGGGATCCTCACACCGCGACTCACGTTCGCCGGAAGGCACGCCTCCACTCTTTCGTGGTAATAGCAGGTCGTTGAAGAACCCTGGTGGGTCGCGCGCATGGGTCTTGTGAGTTGAAGACAAGGACGAGGAGGAAGGCGATGCGGTGGTATCGTCGACGACGAGTGACGCCGTATTCGGCCACAACCGGAGCGAGCGAAGCGAGAGGAGGTCGGCGTCAGCCAACCCCCATGCGCCCTACGGGTTACGACGGCGTGGGGGCATCTCCTGCGTTTCCGCTCCTCCCCGATACGCACGGTATCGCGTCGTCGCGCCGCCTTGGATCTGTGACCCACGGCGCTCGTAACGCGACCCGCCAGGGTTCTTCAGCGACCTGCATAGGGACGTTGTGCGCACCTGTGCGAGAGGAAAGCGTTCATGCCTGAAGCCTTGCCGACACGACACATCTTTGTAACCGGAGGGGTCGTATCCTCGTTGGGCAAGGGGATCGCGGCCGCCTCGATCGGACGTCTGCTGGTCGAGCGTGGTTTCGACGTCACCATCCAGAAGTTCGACCCCTACATCAACGTGGATCCCGGCACGATGTCGCCGTTCCAGCACGGTGAGGTGTATGTCACCGACGATGGGGCGGAGACGGACCTCGACCTCGGCCACTACGAGCGCTTCATCGGCGTATCGCTCTCCCAATCCAACAACGTCACCACCGGGCGGATCTATCAGAACATCCTCACCAAGGAGAGACGGGGCGACTTTCTCGGCTCGACGGTCCAGGTGATCCCGCACGTGACCGATGAAATCAAAGCCCACCTGCGTCGACTCGCTCCGAGCCACGACATCGTCATCACCGAGATCGGCGGCACGGTGGGCGACATCGAGTCTCTGCCGTTCCTCGAAGCGCTGCGACAGTTCCGCCAGGACATGGGGAAGGAGAACACGCTCTTCGTACACCTCACGCTCATACCGTATCTGGCTGCGGCCGGGGAGTTGAAGACAAAACCGACACAGCACTCGGTCCGGGAGTTGAGGGAAACCGGAATCCAGCCGGACATCCTGATCTGCCGGACGGAGCGGAAGCTGACCGAGGAGATCCGCCGGAAGATAGCGCGCTTCTGCAATGTGAGGGTCGAGCACGTCATCGAGTCGCTTGATGTGGAGACGATCTACGAGGTGCCTCTGCGGTACCGGGAGCAGCACCTGGACGACCACATCCTCGAGCTGCTCGGACTGACGGCGCCGGAGCCCGATCTCACCGACTGGTCCGCCATGGTCGACCGGATCAAGCGTCCCGGGCACGGCACGGTCCGCATCGCGGTGGTGGGGAAGTACACGGCGCTCGTGGACGCGTACAAGTCGATCCAGGAGGCGCTCGGCCACGGAGGCATCGCCAACGACGTCGGCGTCGAGATCGACTGGATCTCGTCGGAGGAAGTGGAGGCCCGCGGGCTCGAGATGCTGCAGGCGTACGGCGGCGTCGTCATCCCGGGCGGCTTCGGCGTGCGCGGCACGGAGGGGATGGTGGACGCCGTGCGATATTTGCGGGAGCAGGGTATTCCGTTCCTCGGCATCTGCCTGGGCCTCCAGTGCGCGATCATCGAGTTCGCCCGCAACGTCTGCGGGCTCGAGGACTCCGATTCTCACGAGTTCGACCGCGAAACGAGCGATCCGGTCATCTCGTTGATGGACGCCCAGTACAACGTGACGGAGATGGGCGGAACGATGCGTCTCGGATCGTATCCCTGCCGTCTCGAGGAGAACTCCGTCGCTCGCGAGGCCTACGGCGCCGCTGAGGTCTCGGAACGCCATCGACACCGCTACGAGGTGAACAACGAGTACCGCCAGCTTCTCGCGCAGGGCGGCATGCGCTTCAGTGGTCTCTCGCCGGACGGCGGTCTGGTGGAGATTATCGAGCTCCCGGACCATCCTTTCTTCATAGCCACGCAGTTCCACCCCGAGCTGCGCTCCCGGCCGACCGCCTCGCACCCCCTGTTCACGAGCTTCGTGAAGGCGGCCGCCGAGCGGAGCCCTCTCGACGGGCAGGAAAACGACCGGCCACGGCGGGAACACGAGGCCGAGGCATCCGAGCAGGCGGTCGGAGCGGCTCGCTGACCTACCGTAGATGACCGAGCCAGCGAAGCGGCCGCGCGCGGCCGCCACCTTCTGCCTTGCCCTGGTCGCCGCATCCGCCTGCCAGAAGGACGAGGCAGGCGAGGTCGCCGGCCCGGAGCTGCTGGATCTGGGCGCCGAGCAGGTGGCGATCGGCGTCCGGCACATCCTGACGGCCGACGGGGTCCGTCGGGCACAGCTCATCGCGGATACCGCGCTCTTCCTCGAGGGCGACGCGTTCGTCCGATTTCGCGGCGTGCGTGTACACTTCTTCGGCGACCTGGGCGAGGAGGTATCAGTCCTTCGAGCCGACGAGGGGTTGGTGAATCTGCAGACGGAGGACATGGAGGCGACCGGAAGCGTGGTGGTCGTCGACCAGGATCAAATGGAGCGGCTCGAGACGGAATCGCTATCCTATGACGCCGCTGCGGACGAGCTGCGCAGCGACGTCGACTTCGTCTTTTATCGTGGATCGAACACGATCAGGGGACATGGATTCGTCTCCGACCCCGGCCTGGATACGGTCCACGTCACCCGTCCATCCGCGGTCACGCCGCGGCCAAGCGGGCCGTGAGAACAGGCCGCCTGATCGGCGCGCTAGGGATTGCGGCGCTCGTTCTGACGCCGAGCCCGCTGATCGGCCAGGAAGGGCCGGTCCAAGAAGCGCGGCCGACACGGCCGTCCAAGGGGTGTACCCTCATCATGGAGCCCACCGGGGCGACCGAGAGCGTCAGCCTCCGAATCGGCGGAGGCGCCGATGCCTATATCACGCACGTCTGGGGCGGGATGCGCTGGACATGCGGCACGGCTACGATGACGGCCGACAGCGCCGTCCGGTACGACCTCGAGCGCCGGGTCGAGATGTTTGGGTCCGTGCGATACCGCGACACGATTCGGACCATGGAATCGCGCCGGCTCGACTTCTACGAGGACGATGATCGCATGATCGCCACGGGTGACGTGGTGCTCACACGAATCAGCTCCGGCTCGACGCTCCGTGGGCCGCGTGTGACCTTCCTCCGGGCCGTATCCGGGATCGCGGAGCGTACCGCCGCTTCGGGCCGGCCACACATGCTGCTGCTTCCCGAGCAGGGCCGGGAGGGAAAACCGGTCGACGTCGACGCGGACAGCGTCGACATGGCCGGTGAGAGCGTAGCGTGGGCATGGGGAGACGTCGTCATCCATCGCCCCGACATCGAGGCCGAAGCGGACAGCGCGTTGTTCGACATGGATGCCGGGCGTGGCGTCCTCTACGGCTCCGCGCGGGCGCGGCGCGAGGGCCTCGAGATGGAGGGAGACAGCCTACTGCTTCGTTTCAGCGAAGAGGAGTTGGAAGAGGTCCGGGCGCTCGGGTCGGGGCACGCCATAGGAGACCGGTTCGAGGTCGTGGCAGAGGAGATCAAGGCACGGCTGGTCGCCAACGAGCTCGACCACGTGTGGGCGTTCGGAGCCGGGCGGTCGCTGGCCGCCTCGGAGCCGTACGTGCTGGCCGCCGATTCCATCCGGTTCGCCGCCACGGCCGGCCGACTGGACACGATCGTCGCGGTGGGCCAGAGCGCCGCTGTGGAGATCGAGGAACCGGACCTCTCGGCCGGCGAACCGGCGCGCGGCACGAACGGCGGCAACTGGGTGAGCGGCGATACGATTGTCGTGGTGTTCGAGGGGCCGTCGGAGGACCCCGCAGGGTTGCTGGAGGAGCAACCGGAGGAGGCTCCAGCGGAGCAACCGGAGGAAGCTCCAGCGGAGCAACCGGAAGCGGATCAGGTGATCGAGCGGCTCCTGGCAGTCGGCGATGCCCGCTCCTTCTACACGATGGTCAGAGACTCCACTGGCGCGGGGGCGCCCTCCCGGAATTATCTCATCGGTACTCGCATTAGGGTGGAGTTCCGGGAGGGGAGGGCTCAGCGCGTCCTGGCCGACCGGGCGATCGGCATCTTCCTGGAGCCTGCCTCGCCTGGTGATCAACCGCCGGCACAGGAATCGAAGCCCAAGCAGGACTCCGAACGTACCGAAGCGGAAGACTCCCCGTGACGCTTCGGTACGATCCATTCGCACCGTTCGATCCGAGCCGGCCCAGCGCCGTGACCGAGGATGCCGAAGGTCCGCCGTTTCGCTCGGCGCCGTATGCGGCACCCCTCGCCACCGAGGCCCCGGTCGTCACGATGCCGGAGGAAGGCGCGCCCACGGCCGAGCTCCGCGCCGCCCAACGTGTCGCACACGCGAGCGTCCTGCGTGCCGAGGGGCTCGTGAAGGCCTTCAAGCGGCGCCGGGTCGTGGACGACGTGGACCTTCGCGTGGAGCAGGGCGAGATCGTGGGCCTGCTGGGCCCTAACGGGGCAGGGAAGACCACCACGTTCTACATGATCGTCGGCCTTCTGGCGGCGGACCGAGGGAAGGTCTTCCTGGATGACCGAGACATCACCAACGTGCCGATGTACCGGCGGGCCAGGGATGGGATCGGTTATCTGTCGCAGGAGCCTTCGGTCTTCCGGCGTCTCTCGGTACAGGACAACGTGATGGCGATCCTCGAGACCCTGGACATTCCCCGCGAAGAGCAGGAGGCCCGGCTAGAAGTCCTGCTGGACGAGCTCGGGCTGATCCATCTGCGGCGGCAGCCGGCGTACGAGCTTTCCGGGGGAGAGCGCCGCCGCCTCGAGATCACGCGCGCTCTCGTGACGAGCCCGAAGTTCATGCTCCTGGACGAGCCGTTTGCCGGCGTGGATCCGATTGCGGTGGACGACATCCAGCGGATCGTCGGCGAGCTGCGCGCGCGGGGGTTGGGCGTGCTGATCACCGACCACAACGTTCGGGAGATGCTGTCGATCACGGATCGGGCGTACATCATGTTCAACGGCCAGATCCACATCGAAGGATCGGCCGAGCGACTGGTGAACGACCCGAAGGCCCGCCAGATGTATCTGGGGAAGGATTTCCGGCTTTAGCGGCATTCGACTTGCGCCGTAGACGCCCGCGTACAGCAAGGGGCGTGCCGTGCCCTGCGAAATGCGATATTTTGTTGCAGGGAGCGGTAGTCGCGGTGGTATCACCCGAGTCCTGGGGCCGGACGAAGGCGTTCCGGCAGCTCCGGCGAGGGCTCTCTCTCTCGGATCTAGCTTATGGCCGACTTTCGTACGGGCCTGACCCTGGCGCCGCGCATGCGCCAGGAAATGAAGGTGAATCCTCGCCTCTACCAGGCGATGGATCTCCTCTACATGCCTCTCCTCGATCTTCAACAGCACCTCAAGCAGGAGCTCGAGAACAACCCCTTCCTCGATCTCGTGGAACCCGAGGAGGAGTTGAAGGAAGAGGAGGAGGAAGAAGAAGAGAGCGCCGAAGAGCCCGAAGACGAGATCGATTGGGAAGAGATCCTTCTCAACGGCTTCGACGTTGGCGGTCGTCGAGCCGAGTACGAGGAGCGCGAGTTCTATCGCCCGACGCCCGCTTCGGTCAGGGATCTGTGGGACTACCTCCGAGACCAGCTTCAGCTTCTTCGCCTCAGCTCGCGGGAGTTCCTGCTGGGAGAGGAGATCATCGGCAACATCAGCCGCGAGGGCTTCCTCACATGCTCGCTGGAGGAGGTCGTCGAGGCACTCAACGCGTACCTGGCGGAGTTGGAAGCCGATTCGGCCGAGGGTGCCGAGCCCTACACGCTGGCGGAGGCCGAGCGGATGCTCGGGATGGTCCAGGCTTTCGACCCGAGCGGCATCGGAGCACGTGACCTCCGCGAGTGCCTGCTCCTGCAATTGCGTGATCGAGGGGAAACCGAATCCCTCGCCCACCGGATCGTGCGGGACCACTTCGAGGAGCTCGTGAACCACCGATGGAGCGAGCTGTCGAAGGAGCACGGGATCTCACCTCGGGACGTGCAGGCCGCGGCTGACGAAATCGCGAAGCTGGACCCAAAGCCCGGACTCAAGCACGCGGAGACGAGAAACGACTACGTCACTCCGGACCTCGTCGTCGAAAAGGTCGATGAGCAGTACTACGTCTTTCATAACGACACGTCGCTGCCGAGGCTGAAGCTCTCCCGTTCCTATCGTGAGGTCGCCCGGGACAAGAGCCAGTTCACCGGAGAGAACAAGGCCTTCATCGCCAAGAAGCTGAACAGCGCGCAGTGGATGATCCAGGCGATCGAGCAGCGCCGTCAGACGATGCTGAAGGTCATGAACTTCATCGTCGACCGGCAGCGGGAGTTCTTCGAGAAGGGGGTCGAGTACCTCAAGCCGCTCACGCTGCGGGAGGTCGCCGAGCACATCGACATGCACGAGTCGACGGTCTCGCGCGTGACCAACGGGAAGTACGCGCAGACCCCGAGGGGCGTGCTTCCGCTCAAGTTCTTCTTCTCAAGCGGTCTCTCCACGGACTACGGCGAAGACGTCTCGGCTCGTGGGATCAGAGCGAAGATCGAGAAACTGGTCCACGAGGAGGATCCGATGCGACCCCTCACGGATCAGTCCATCGTCGACATCCTGAAGGACGAAGGCGTCCAGATCGCCCGGCGCACGGTCGCCAAGTACCGGGACCAGCTCGGGATCCTCTCCGCGCGGATGCGCAAGCGAGTGTGAGCGCGGGTCTCCCCATGACCGAACGCGCTGGTAACGCGACCCGTCAGGGTTCTTCAGCGACCTGCTAGGTGACCACCAGCGACGTCGCACCGGCACGCTCGACGAGCAACAAGGTCTCGGTCCTGATCCCCGCCTTCAACGAAGCGGAGAACATGCCCGAGCTGTTCGCCGAGCTCGCCTCGGCCTGCCGGGCTCATGATCTGGACGCGGAGATCGTGCTCGTGGACGACGGGTCCACCGACGGTACCCTGGAAGCGGCGCGACGCGCGGCGGGCGAAGCCGGCCTGCAGGACGTGAGGTTCCTCCGCCACGGGAGCAACCGTGGAAAGACCGAGGCGCTGCTGACGGGGGCCCGGTCGGCCTCCGGAGAGTATCTGGTCGTGTTCGATGCGGATCTGCAGCACTCGCCGGAGGAGATCGCCCGCTTCGTCGACGTCCTGGATGACGGCTTTGACGTCGTCACGGGCCGGAAGATAGGACGCTACCAGAAGCGTTTCGTATCGAGCGTGTACAATCTGCTCTCTCGGCTCATCTTCCGTGTGCCGGTGCACGATCTCAACTCCATGAAGGCGTTCAGAAGAGAGGTGCTCCTCGATCTGGAGCTTCGGGACGATTGGCACCGCTATCTGGTGGTTCTGGCGCACGCTCGAGGGTTCCGGCTGGGAGAGATCGATATCCGTCTGTTTCCCAGGCGCCACGGCGTCTCGAAGTACACGGGCCGGCGGCGTGTTCTCGTGGGCACCCTGGACCTTCTGGCCGTCTGGTTCCAGGTGGTTTTCGGCCGCAAGCCGCTCCTCTTCTTCGGGATGAGCGGCGTGGTCCTTCTGGGTCTTGGAGCGCTGACCGGCGGCGTGGCGCTCTACCTGCGCTTCGTGCTGGAGCGAGGGTACCGGCCGCTCCTCACGCTCGTGATGCTCCTCGTGCTGGTGGGCCTCCTCCTCTTCATACTGGGCTTTCTGGCCGAATTGATCGCCGGCCTCCGGAGCGACGTCGACGCGTTGAGACGGGACCTTCGAAAGTGAAGGAGGGCCGTCGGCTGACGGGCGAAGCCGACCGCCACTCCCCGCACGGCGGCGTTTCCGCCGGACTCCTGCTTGTCGGCCTGCACCTGGCGCTCGGCCTGCTGCTCTTCGATCCGACCCTGTTTCCCGGTGGCGACAACGCCGGGTACATGATCCTGGGTGACTCCCTGGCCTCGGGGCAGGGATATCGCGATCTCTACCTTCCGGACGCTCCGCTCCACACGAAGTATCCGCCGCTGTATCCGGTCCTCCTGGCCGCGTTGAGCGCACTGGGAGGGCTGCAACTCTTCAAGCTCGCGTCGCTCCTGATCACGTCGCTCGCCGTCTGGACCACCTACCGGCTCGCGGAGCGCCTCGCAGGCCGTCGGGCGGCCGTTCTGGCGGCCGGCCTTTTCGCGATCTCGCCCGTGCTCCTCGAGTACTCGCATTACGTTCTCTCCGAGGCGCTCTTCGTGACGCTCGTAGCGGCATCGCTGCTCCTGCTCGACCGACAAACGAAGCAGGGCGGCGGTTCGGGCGGCCAGTTTCTGCTTACGGGATTGGCGGCCGGGCTCGTAGCGGCTGCCCTGGCCTTTCTCACCCGCACGGCCGGGATTCCCCTCCTCGCCGCCGCGATTCTCTTCTTCGGCATCGAGCGTCGTTGGCGGCCCTTCGGCGCGGCCATCGCCGTGGGCGGCGGCGCAGCCGGTGGCTGGTGGCTCTACCAGAGAATCGCGTCGGCACGCTACCCGAGCGCGTCCGGGGATTCCGCCCCGGGCTATCTGGCGGAGATGCTGCTCCGCAACCCGTACGATCCTGCCGCCGGAAGCGCGAGCCCCGTCGAACTGCTCCTCCGGGCGGCGGACAACGCCTGGACCTATCTGACCGTCGTGCTGCCTCAATCGTTGTTCGGAGGGGCCGGCGGAGGCCTGAGCGTCGAGCCGGTCCTCATCGGCATCGGGCTCCTGCTGGCCGCTCTGGCGTTCGTCGGTTGGGCGCAGCGGTCGATGGTCCGCCTCGGCCCGGCCGAGCTCTTCACCCCCCTGTACGCGGTGATGCTGGCCCTGTGGCCGTCCGTGTGGACCGATCAACGCTTTCTTCTTCCGCTCCTGCCGCTCCTTCTGGCGTACGCGATGCGCGGCGCGGACGTTCTGGGACGGCGCGTGTCGGGCGCGGCTGAAGCCGGTCTGGGGTCGGCGGTGCCGGCCTTCGTGATCGCCGCCGCGCTCGGGCTCGGCGCGGGATACTCGGTCGTGTCGAAGACGCCTGAGCGAATCGGCTGCATGGCGAGATACCGGGCCGGCGATCCGTGCGATCCGGCCGATTTCGCCAGCTTCTACGCGGCGGCGCGCTGGGCCTCCGAGAACACACCGTCCGACGCCGTGATCGTGAGCCGAAAGCCACGCATCTTCTTCTGGCTGTCCGGACGCCGCGGAGATCTCTACCGGTACTCGGCCAACCCGGATGACGTGCTCGAAGGGTTGGAGCTGCTCGGAACCGACTACGTTGTGGTGGATGCGATCAGCACGACGACGGACCTCTACCTGGTTCCCGCGATCCGCGAGAACCTTCGTCGGTTTCGCGCCGTCTACGACGAAGGAACGCCGCCGACGCTCGTGCTGCGCTTCGAACCCGAGCCGTTCACGGCGGATTAGTGGGCCAGGAGGAGAGGACTCAGCCGCCGGCGGAAGGACCGATGCGGGTGGTTCACGTGGTTACGGCGTTTCCGCGCTCCGATGATGACGTGATCACGCCGTGGCTTGTGAAGCTGATCGCCGCCCAGCGCGAAAGCGGCCTGGATGCATCGGTGCTCGCTCCGGCCTACCGCGGCCTCGGTGCCCGCACGGTGCTCGGCGTGCCGGTACGACGTTTCCGTTACGCTCCTCGCCCCTGCGAGACGCTCACGCACGACGAGACGGTCCCCGACCGCCTCCGGCGGAGCCCCGCCTACGCGAGCCTCATTCCTCTCTACCTCGCCGGCGGCGTCCGAGCCGGCCGTCGTGTGGGCCGGGAGGCGCCGGATGTCGTACACGTACACTGGCCGGTGCCCCATGCCCTGATCGGCGCCGCCGCACGCTCCGCCTCGAACGGCCGCTCGGCCCTCGTCTGCACATTCTACAGCGTCGAGATCCGCTGGATCGAGCACCGGCTCCGATGGCTGCGGCCCCTTTTGCGTTGGAGCATCCGCACGGCGGACGCCGTTACCGCGATTTCCTCGGAGACGGCCGCTCGGGTACGCCGGCTGGCCGAACGGGAAGTGGCGGTGATCCCGTTCTCCGGAGCGGTATGGGGAGAGAACGCCCTGGTGGCCCGGGAATCAGGACGCGTCGAGGGACCTCTGCGCCTGCTCTTCGTCGGTCGGCTCGTAGAGCGAAAGGGCGTCGAGTACCTGGTGGAAGCCCTGGAGCACATCCGGAGGGAGCGGCCGGCGGAACTGACGATCGTGGGCGAGGGAGAGTGGGGGCCCGTCATCCGGCGTGAGGTGGAGCGTCTGCGCCTGGAGAGCCACGTTCGCTTCACCGGGTATGTTCCCGAGCGGCGTCTGCGCGAATACTACCAGACGTGCGATATCTTCGTCCTCCCGGCAGTGGTCGACTCGAAGGGCGATACCGAGGGACTCGGCGTAGTCCTTCTCGAAGCGCTGCGCTTCGAGCGACCGGTCATCGGGTCCGCCGTGGGCGGGATTCCCGATATCGTACGGCCGGGCGAGACGGGTTGGCTCGTCCCTCCGGGCGATCCGGAGGCCATCGCGGGCGCCGCGCTGGAGATCGCAGGCGATCCGGGCTCGGCGCTCGGCATCGCGAGGAAAGGACGACGCTTCGTGGAAGAACGATTCTCGCTCGAGCGCGTGGTTGCGGAGCTGACGGATGTCTACCGGTCCGCGATCCGGGCACGGCGGGAGACTCGGGGATAAGCCCTGCAACCGTGTGGGAGACGACCACGGGCGACTACTACGAGAAGAGGCTGCGCGAGGAGGGTTACTTTGCCGGCCGGCGGGAGAAGGCCCGGATCGTCGCCCACCTGTGTGCGGACCACCTCGGGAGGGCCACCACCGTCGCGGATCTCGGCACGGGAACCGGCATCGTCAAGAGGGAGCTTGAGAGAGAGTTCGGTAAGTATATCGTCGGTTTTGAGTTATCAGGTCCGACGATGAAGGGATCCGAGGGAATGGTACGGGCCGACATCCTCCACCTTCCCGCTGCGGACGCGGCGTTCGATTTTGTGATGCTGAATCACGTGTACGAGCACGTTCCCGATCCAGCCCGATTGTTCGAGGAGACCTTCCGGATCCTGAGACCGGGCGGCCGGGCGTACGTGACGGCCGGAAACCGATTCGCGCTCGTCGAGCCGCACTACCGGCTTCCGCTTCTGAGCTGGATGCCCGCGGGGGCGGCGGACGTCTACCTTCGCCTGACGGGTCGCGGCCTTCGATACCGTGGCATTCGATTCCTCACCTACGGCAGGCTGGTCTCCGTCATGGCGGCGCCCGGCTTTCACGTGCGGGATATCACGCGCCGGGCGATCGATGAACTGGTGGAGGCTTCGTGGGGGAGAGCCTGGGCCAGGCTCTGGAGGCCGATCCGCACGCTTCCCGGGGAGGTGACCGACCGAGTGCTCCGGCTTGCATCCCCGCAGTGGTTCTTCCTCCTCGAGAGGTCCGCGTGACCAGAACATCCCGGAAGCGTGCGGACTGGACCGGAACCGTGGGCTACCTGCTCGCGATTGCGGCCGTATGCCTCTTCTTCTACCGCGACTTTGTCTTCCACCCGGATCGCATGATCTTCGGCACGGACATGCTCGACCAGGCGTTCCAGCTGAGGAAGTTCGCGGTCGACGAGCTACGGGCGGGACGCGGACTGCCGCTGTGGAACCCATTCGTCTACGGGGGATTGCCGTTCCTGGCGATCCTTCCCGGCCCGATCTTCTACCCGACAAGCCTCCTGTACCTGGCGCTTCCGCTGTATCGCGCCATCGGGTGGACGTTTGTCCTGCACACCTTCCTCGCCGGAGCTTTCGGCTACTTCGCCGGCCGTTCCTTCCGGCTCGGAAGGTGGGCATCGGCGGTCACGGGCGCTTCCTTCATGTTCGCCGGCTACCTCCTGTCCACGCTGTACGGTGGGCACGACGGGCGCTACTTCGCCGTCGTGCTCATCCCGCTCGCCTTCGGCCTGCTGGAGCGCGGGCTGCGTAGCGGACGCGCCGTCTGGTACCTCCTGCTGGGCCTTGTGGTCGGGATGCAGATCCTGACTCCGCACGTGCAGGCAATGTACTACTCCTCCCTCGCGCTCTCGGCGTACGCTCTCTTCGCGCTCTGGATGCTCTACCGGAAGAGGGGCTCGTTTCGGGCCATCCTTCCCTCCGGAGGGCTCTTCGCGCTCGCGTTTCTCATCGCCGCCCTGATCGGCGCCGTACAGCTATGGCCTACGGCCAGCCTCCTGGACATCGCCGTGCGCGGTGTGCCGGGGCAGGAGGGGTACGAGTTCGCCAGCTCCTGGGCTCTGCCTCTCCAGGAGGTGTCCGCCTTCCTGCTTCCGGATCTCATCGGCTCGCTCGACTCCTACTGGGGAACCAACCCGTTCAAGCTCCACACCGAGTACCTGGGCGCCCTTCCACTGGCCCTGGCCCTCGTCGGGCTGCTGGCGGCGCGGGATGCAAACGTGGACCGCTACTTCTACTCCTCCTCGGCGTGCGTGTACGCGGAAGAAAAACAGCGCGATGAGGACGTGACAGCGCTGAAGGAGTCTGACGCCTACCCGGCAATGCCTGAGGACGG
>DAOVWI010000041.1 GCA_030636765.1 Gemmatimonadales bacterium | reverse complement strand
TGGAAACGATCTGCTCCTCCACGTCCGCGGCGCGTCCGGCCGTGATCTGCGCAGCCTCATCATGAATGGTCTCGCGGGCGGTCCGATACCGCATCTCGAGACGCAGCGCGGGAATTCCCACGTACGTGACGAACGCCAGCGCCGCGACCGCCATCAGGCAGCCCAACCTTCCGGCCCCTTCCGGGCCGGGGCTACCTGGCGCCGGTGGGTCTACCAATCCGACTGAGCCCCATCCACGATCTTCTGGACCAGGTTCTCGATCGCGATTTCCTCACCGACCTCTTCCGGCTCGCTCTCGGGTTGGTATTCGCCCACCCCCGTCACGGAGCTCGAGCTCCAGAAGATCTCGTTCCGGTCCACATCGAAGATCTGGACGTTGGCCGTGATCGTGATCCTTCGCTGGAAGACCAGAGCCGACTCCTGGTCTTGGCTGGCGAAGTTCAGCGCCACGTCCGTGTAGCGGGCGATGCTGGCCGTCACGATCAGGTCAGCCTCGGCCTCCGGAGCCAGCTGCAGGCCCAGCTTGCCACCAACGGCATCGAGCAGCGATTGGGTGAGCCGCTCGGTCAGCGTGAAGCGAGTGGTCTGGTTCTCGACCGGCGGGACGAACGCCGTGTTCATGTTCGGGGGAAGCCCCCCACCACCCGAGAAGCCGTAGCAGCCCCCCATGGCGATTGCGACGGCCAGACTACATGCTATGCGGAAGGTCATAGATCTCGGTGGCATTGCCCGTCCCTAGCTCCGTAGCTGCGGTAAGGTCCCAGCGAACCCGCCGTGATTCTACAAAATCACGGTAGGCGGCGCTCCGCGGCCACTCCCCCATCTCGTCCCAGGCCACCTCGAGCCGCCTCTGAACCCGCCGGCCCCGTCGCTCCTCGATGCGGATGATGCGGGAGCCATCGACGTACACGTACAGCGCCGTGTCCTCCTCCCCGAAGACGAGCACGTCGGAGTCGGTCGTCCGGAACCCGCTGCTAGGCGGGCCCCTCCCCGGACGGAAGATGCCCGCCATCCCGTACAGGAAGACCGGGCCGGGGAGCCGCACGCTCTCGATCTCCCCCAGCGAGGAGAGGCCGCTCGGCGTAAGCGCCACCGACATGGACGCGTCACCCGGCGCGAAGAGGTCCAGCCGCAGGGAGTCGCTGGGGTTGTATCGAACCACACCCTCCCCATCGAGCTGTCCCTTCTCGTCGGCGTAACGCCACGCGAAGCGAAGCCGATACGGGGCCGTGGGCCCCGTCGAGGCGCGCAGTCGAACCGCCAGGGCTTCCGGGTTGTCGATCGGCGGGCCCGTCTCCAGCTGCTTCGCGCATCCCAGCAGCGCGAGAAGCACTCCGCCGATCCAGAGGCGCCGGTAGACGCTCAACGCGAGGCTGCCGTGAGGGCCGCGCGAACGTCTTCGGGGAGCCGCCGCATACGGCCCTCCGCGTCGATGCAGGCGAGCTCGGTGCTCGCCCGTGCGAGCAGGCGGTCTCCGGAACCAAAGAGCTCGTAGTCGAATCTGACTGTCCGGCTTCTCACCTCGAGGATCCGCGTGTCGATGCGCACGGGCTCCTCGTAATGCGCCGCGGACCGGTACTCGACGTTCAGACGGGTCACCGGCAGATAGACTCCGCGCCGCTCCAGATCGGCGTAGGACACGCCGTGCTCACGCATCATTGACGTACGCCCCAACTCGCACCACACCACATAGACCCCATGGTGCGCTCGTCCCATCTGATCCGTCTCGGCGTATCGGACCGTCACCTCGACGGAGTGGACGAGCGGGCCTGCCACGCGCGCTGCTCCGACGCCATCCTTGTTCGTTTCGCGTCCAGCTGCGGGCATCCTATCTTTGGGCATGGCCGATCGGACTTCCATCGTCATCTCCGACGTTCACCTCGGCGAGGTTCCGCCCGACACGGAGAGAGCTTTCGTTTCGTTCCTGGAGTCCCTGGCGGGAACGGCCCACGAACTGCTGATCAACGGCGATCTGTTCGATTTCTGGTTCGAGTACCGCAACGTCGTCCCGAGGCGATGCTTCCGGGTTCTGCGATGTCTTTCGGAACTGGTGGACGCCGGTCTCCAGGTGCGGCTCGTCGGCGGCAACCACGACGCGTGGGCGGGGAGCTTTCTGGCCGACGAGATCGGCATCGAGTTGCTCGACGGGCCGGTGGAGATCGCCATCGCCACCCGTCGGGCCTACGTGGCACACGGCGACGGCCTTCTCGGACGCGATCTCGGCTACCGGGTTCTCAAGCGCGCGACCCGTAGCGCGGCGTTCCGCGGCCTCTTCCGCCTCGTGCCTCCCGATCTCTCCTTCCCGCTCGCCCGCCGCGTCAGCAGCACACCCGCCCGGCGACGTGCGGGCCCCGAGCACGATCGCGAGCGGGCCGACCGACTGTCGGCGCACGCGCAATCCCTCCTCGCTCGCCGGCCGGATCTGGACCTCGTGATCTTCGGTCACGCGCACCGGCCGGAACTCCTCGAGGTCCAACCGGGCCGCTATTACCTGAACGCCGGAGACTGGATCCACCACCGGAGCTTCGGGATTTTGACCGACGACGCGATCGAGCTCAGGCACTGGAGCTGAGGCTCACTCTCTCGAGGCTCCCCACACGCCCACCGAGGAACAGCTCAGCGACTTGACGAAAGCGCTCGGTGTCGTCGGTCACGTAGTAGCGCGACGTGGGCGCGTCCGTGGTCGACCGGAGCCCGAGCTCGCCGAGCCTGCCCTCTACCGCCGCCGCGGTCGCCTCCGCCGAATCGATGAGCTCCACGCCCCTTGCTACGTCGCTGAGCATCGGCTCGAGAAGCGGATAATGCGTGCAGCCGAGCACAAGGGTGTCAATGTCGCGCTGCAGAAGTGGCTCCAGGTACCGCCGAGCCGTGAGCCTCGGGACCTCGCCGTCGAGCCAGCCCTCCTCGACCAGAGACACGAACAGCGGGCAGGGCGTCGCCACCACCATCGCCTCCGGTCGAAGCTCCTTGATAAGCCGCTCGTAGCAGCCGCTCTCGATCGTGCCCCGCGTCCCGATCACGCCGATGCGGCCGGTCCGGGAGCGACGGACTGCCTCCCTCGACCCCGGCTCGATCACCCCCACGACCGGCGTCGCGACCCTGGCAGCCACGTCGTCCGCCGCCCTGGCCGTGGCCGTGTTGCAGGCGATCACGATGAGCTTGACGTCGCAGGAAAGCAGGAACGCTGCCGCTTCTCTGGCGTAACGGCGCACCGTCTCCGGTGACTTCGGGCCGTAGGGCACGCGAGCCGTGTCCCCGAGGTAGACGGTCGACTCGGCAGGGAGACGCCTCCGAATGGCGCGCTCGACGGTCAGACCACCGACGCCCGAGTCGAAGATGCCGATCGGCGCATCGCTCATGCGTCAGAAGATGTTCAGGGGATAGCTGAACTCAACACCGGGCGAGCCGTCCGAGGGAGGACGCACCTCACCTTCGAACCCGGCGAACTGCGCTGACACCCACGCATCCACACCACTAAACAGCGCCCAAAGGCCGGTGAAGACGATCCAGTCTTCGCGGGCCCCCTTCTTGGAATCCGCAAGCTCCTCATCTCCACCTCGGTCGGCCGACGATGCTTCCGAGTTCGTCTTGACGATCATGTACAGGCCGGCGGACCACACGGTGAAGTAGATGGCGCCTCGGGCCGGCTGTCGGGCCGCCACCTGGCCCCAGCCGGGAATGATGACCGAACGAAGCATCGCGCCCGCCGGACTTACGAACTCGCTCTTCGACTCAGGCTGGCCGACGTCCTCCGCGCGCTCCGGCTCGACCGGCTCTCCCTCCGCTCCCTGTGCGAGGGCACCACCGCAGACCAGGAGGACGAGGGTCATGCCGGCAAGCGTCGGCCGTACGAGCCGGCCGAGCGCCCGCAGATTGGCGGGAGCGTCTGGGAATCGAACCCAGCCAACGGCCTGCCCGGCCGTCGTGACGGTTTTGAAGACCGCAGGGGACACCAGTCCTCCATCCGCTCCCGAAGCGCGCGAGAGGTTCACGACCGCAACGCCACGACGTCCACCTCGATCAGAGCGTCCTTCGGGAGCCTCGCCGCCTGCACGGTGGAACGAGCCGGGTACGGATCGCTGAAGTACTCCGCATAGATCGCGTTGACGGTGGCGAAATCCGACATGTCCGCCAGATAGATCGTCGTCTTGGCAACGTGCGCCAGGTCGAGGCCGGCTGCCGAAAGCACGGCCTTCAGGTTGCGCATGACCTGGTGCGCCTGCGCCTCTACGCCTTCGACGAGCTTTCCCGTCTCAGGATCCAGTCCGACCTGCCCGGAGGAGTAGACCACCCCTGCAGCTTCGATAGCCTGGGAGTAGGGACCGAGCGCCGCCGGCGCTTGCTTCGAATGAACCGCCTTCACCTGGCCTCTGACCTCCGGACGTGCGCAAACCACGAGCGACAAACGGCAACTCGGCTTGCGTGCGGTCGGCACCGGTTCTAACCTCCCACGCCCTTGCACCCCACCGAGCGGGGTCTGTCGTGACGCGCAGGCGCCGACGGGAGTCGCCCGTCAACGGCGGCGCGAACATAGTGGTGACCCTCACCGCGGTCAAAGCGCATGCCTGCCTCAGATCTCTCTCCGCTGCACCTGCTGAACCGGGCCCTCAAGTCCGCGGCCTATCGAGTGCAGAAGTACTTCGATCTGCTCGGTCGAGTGCTCGTATCCTCAGTGAGCCGGCCGTTCTATGGGAGAGATCTCACTCAGCAGATGGACACGATCGGGGTCGGGTCCCTTGGCATCGTCGCACTGACCGGACTCTTTACGGGCATGGTCCTGGCGCTCCAATCCGCGGTGGAGATGCGGCAGTTCGGCGCCACCATCTACATCGGCCGACTGGTCGGGGCGAGCGCTGTGCGAGAGCTCGGACCCGTCCTGACAGCGCTCATGGTCACCGGCCGTGCGGGCTCCGGAATGGCTGCGCAGCTCGGCGCGATGCGGATCACCGAGCAGATCGACGCGCTCGAGACGCTGGGAGTCGATCCGGTACGCAAGCTCGTTGCGCCGCGCTTCCTTGCCGCTCTCATCATGCTCCCGATGCTCACCGTGGTCACGGACGTCATCGCGGTGATCGGCGGGCTCCTGATCGCGGTGGTCAAGCTGGACCTGACCGCGACGCTGTACATGCGCTCCGTCTATCAGGCTCTCGCCGATACCGGCTTCATTTTCAGATTCATTCCGATCGACCTCGTCCAGGGTCTCTTGAAGCCGTTGGTGTTCGGAGGGATCATGGCGCTCACGTCGTGCTACTACGGGATGAACGCGAGAGGAGGCACGGAGGGTGTGGGCCGCGCCGCCACGCACGCGGTGGTGACGTCTTCGATCCTGATACTGACGACGGATTACCTCCTGACCCAGCTGTTGATCGCCCTGCTCGTCGAATGACCATCCCGGCCGTCATCGAGTTGCGCGATGTTCGTCTGGCGTACGGTGCTCACGTCGTCTTGAACGGCATCACCTTCTCGGTGCACCGGAGCGAGACGCTGTGCGTGCTCGGCGGCTCCGGCGTCGGAAAGAGCACGATCCTGAAGCTGATCCTGTGTCTCGAGCAGATGGACTCTGGAAGCGTTACCGTGCTCGGACATAACCTGTGCTCGGCTGGTCGCTCGGAGATCTTCAAGATCCGTCAGCGGATGGGAATGGTCTTTCAGGGATCGGCGCTCTTCGATTCGCTACCGATCTTCGACAACGTCGCCTTCGCGCTCTTCGAGCACACCGGCCTGCCGCTCGAAACCATCCGTGAGCGGGTGCGGGAGGCGCTCGCCTTCGTGGACCTGGACTTCGAACGTGTGGGTGAGATGCTTCCTTCGGAGCTGAGCGGTGGGATGAAGAAGAGGGTGGCGATCGCGCGGGCGATCGTCCATCAGCCGGAGATCCTTCTCTTCGACGAGCCCACGAGCGGCCTGGATCCGATCACGACGAGGAAGATCGACACCCTCATCGTCAAGCTGCGGCAGGAACTCGGAGTGAGCTCGATAGTGGTCACGCACGACACGCAGTCGGCATGCCGCATCGCGAACCGCGTGGCGTTGCTCCAGGCAGGTGATATCATCTTCATGGGGACACCGCAGCAGATGCTCGCGGCGGACGATCCGTACATACGCGAGTTCCTTGAGTAGGCTGCCGCACCCGGCGCGATGGCGGGAGGTCAGATGAGGAGATCCAGGCCGATCACCTGGGAGGAGGTCAAGGTCGGCGTGCTGCTGATCGTGGCCCTCGCCGCGCTCGCCACAGGAATCTTCCTCATCGGCGACACGGGAAACGTCTTCGGCGACAGGTATCAGCTAGTGACGCTGATGCGGTCGGCCGCCGGCCTCGTGCCCGGCGCGGCGGTCCAGGTGGCAGGTCAGCCCGTGGGTCAGGTATCCCGGATCGCGTTCATCGACCCCGAGGGCCGCCCGGCGACGGGCGAGGGCGTCGCTGTGTGGCTCGCGGTCAACAGGGAGGTGCGGGACCAGATCCGGACCGACTCCCGGGCGCGCATTCGCACGCAGGGCCTGCTCGGCGACCGCATCATCGACATCGAGCCCGGAAGTCCTGAGGCCGCCATCCTCCAGCCGGGAGACACGCTCATCGCCGCGGAGGTGCTCGGCTATGCGGAGCTGCTGAACGAGGCGTCGGACGCCGTCGTCAGCCTCACGCAGCTCGTACGGTCGGTGGAGGAGCTCACCCGCGACCTGCTGAGCGGCGAGGGCACCTTGGGACAGCTCATCGTGAACCGAACCCTGTACGATCAGCTCGTGGAGCTGGGAGACGAGCTCTCGCAGTTCCTCTCATCAGTCAACACCGGAGAGGGAGCCCTCGGCCGCATGATCAAGGATGAGGAGCTATACGACAGGCTGCTCGGCACCGTGACCTCCCTCGATTCCGTCACGGCGAGGCTGGCGCGGGGAGAAGGCACGTTCGGACGGCTGCTCGCATCGGATTCTCTCTACGAGTCGCTGGCCGACATGGCGAGTCGCTCCGACTCGCTCGTGGCCGGCCTGCGAGCCGGGGAAGGCTCGATCGGACAGCTGCTCGTGGATGAAGGGCTTTACGAGGAGTTGCTCCGGATGGTGGTCGAGCTGAACAACATCCTCGCCGACCTCCGGGCGGATCCCGAGAAGTACGTCCCGCCGATCAAGGTCTTCTAGAACCCGCTCCAGGCGGCCGGCGGCGGCCCTCGAAGGCCCACCGTGCAGGATGAACCCACCCTTCCGGCCCGCAGCCGCGGAAAGAAGCGCCGCGAGGACGGCGAGAGCGACGAGCGCCAGGCCCAGACGTCTTCCAGCCCGGCGCAGCCAGACCCCGGCGGTCACCCCCGCGGCGATCAGCGCCAACGTGGCAAGGGTCCCGTAAAGCGCATGGGCTTCGAGCACACTCTGTAGCGCGGTTCTGGCATCGACGCCGGCAGACCTCGAGGCTACCTCGGCGGCCGCCCAACGGCCGGACAGATAAGCTGCCGGAGCGGCAGCACCGGCAAGAAGCAGAGAGAGCGCTCCGTACTGCTGCGCAGGCGCCCAGCAAGAGACGAGTCCGACCAGAAAGGCGGTGGCTCCCGCCAGCGCGAGGACGACCGGGAAGTGGTGGACCGCGAGGTGGGTGAGCGACGGGTCCATGCTCAGCCGTCGTCGGTTTCCGTCACCTCGTGAATCGTGAAGACCTCGATGATCTCATAGCTTACCGTGCCCATGGGAAGTGTCACGCTGACCTCCTCCCCCGCTCGCCGCCCGAGGAGCGCTCTTCCGATCGGAGACGCCATCGAGATCTCCGCCTTCTCGCCGTCGACGTGCTCGCCGAAGGCCAGCGTGAATACCTCGGTGGAGTCGTCCTCGAGATCTCGAAGCGTGACCCGGGAGCCGAAGCCGATTCGGTCGTCGGGAATCGTCTCGAGATCGATGTCGGACAGCTCGGACAGGCGCCGTGAGATGTACTCCAGGCGAGCGTACACGAAGCGCTGCCGCTCGAGCGCGGCATGATACTCGGAGTTCTCGCGCAGGTCCCCCATCCCAAGAGCGTGCTCGATCGCCCGTGGCAAGACCACCTGCAGTTCGTGCAGGAGCCCCTCGCTCTCCTCGCTCAGGCGCTCTCGTATCTCTTCGAGCATCTCCTACTCCGCTTCGGGGCAGCCGACTGGGTCTCAAAAAAAGAAAAGGCCGCGGTGCCGCACCAAGGAAGGACGGCACCACGAACCTGCGTTGATGGAGGCGGCGGGAATCGAACCCGCGTCCGCGAGGCCTTCGCCCACAGCTTCTACGTGCGTAGTCTACGTTTGCTCTTCTCGCCGACTTCGGGTCCGCAGACTACCCTCAGCCAGCCAGCCGCAAGTTGGCTTTCGCCATCTCGACGGGATCGACCGCGGCGGACGATCCACGTCCAGCCCGATTTGTCGTCGCCCTCTCGCCCCGCCTCGGGCCCGGCCGAGCGGAAGACGGGCTACGCTGTTTTACGCAGCCAATGCCAAGTTGTCGTTGGCAATTATGGTTGTTTCCCGGTGTTTTACGAGGGTCCGAGACCTCGGCACGCGACTGCGGTCTTGGGCGCACACGTCGAAACCTGATCGCCCCCTTGTCAGCTTCCTACACTCCCTCGTCGCCGTTGGTTCACTCCCACGGAGCAATAGCACGCAGGTGCTGTACCGCGGATTCCAGCGCCGCGCGGGCGTTCACGCCCGGCGCGCCCGGAAACGAGATGCTGACCAGTCGATTCCACTCGCTCACCGGAGCGACGAGAGACCACTCGCCCTCGGGCGAACCCTTGAACAGGTCGGTCGAGAGCACCTGCAGGACCAGGTCCTCCCGCACCGACCACGTGAACGGGTGTCCCTCGCCCGAGAGAGGGTCGGTCCGGACCGGTCCGCCGGTCGACACTTCCTCCTCCGCGATCCACTCCTGGCGTACTGCTTCCAGATGCCACAAGACGACGCGCTGCGCGCCCATGGATCGGAGAAGCACGTTGAGAAAGGTATGAATCCGCCAGTCGTTGGGACCGTTCATCGCATCTCGCATCGGTACGGAAACGCCAATCTAACGGTGTGAGGCGCGGGCGCGCTTTGACAGTATTTCGAGCGCGGGAATATACTGCATGCATGGCAGCGACAACCCGCTCGACTCGGCTGCGCCTCTCGGGAGCCACTCCTATCGGCGGGCGGCAGCGGAGGGGCCTGATTACAAGCCTCTTACGGAGGAATCGAATAGATGCAGCTCAGAGACTTCTTCTCCACAGATACGGTCGACCTGGCGCTGAAGACGGAAACCAAGGACGAAACACTCAGAGCGCTCGTCGGTCTGTTCCACCTCGACGAGAAATCCGAGAGCATCCTGTTCAAGATGCTCAAGCGGCGCGAGACCCTGGGGTCGACAGGCATCGGCCGGGGCATCGCCATCCCCCATTGCCGCTCCCTCGTCGTCAACCGCCTCCGTGTGGCGTTCGGGCGGCACGCCGCGGGTCTCGACTTCAAGGCGATCGACGAGAAACCCGTCCACTACGTTTTCCTCATCGTCGCGCCTCCGCTGGAGGTATCCAACCAGTATCTCCCCGTCCTCGGAAAGATCGCCCAGTTCAGCAAGGAGGCGGACGTTCCCGATCGTCTGGCAGGCCTGGAGAGCCCGAAAGAGTTCCTTCAGCTTCTGGAGGAAAAGGGCGTCTAGAACGCCTCCTCACCTTCTCTCAGCAGCCTTTTAGGATGGCCCGGCACGTTCACTCGGGAGCTTTGTGAAATGCACGAACAGCTTGAGACACTCCTCGAGATGCAGGACCTTCACATGCAGCGGCGTGCGCTCGAGGAGGGAGATGTCCGGGAATTCGAGTCCGGTGTGTTCGACATGAGCGTGGAGGAAGCGCTGGCAGCCCTGGAGGACAAGATCTCCGACCTGGAGCGCCGGCTGACGGGCGACGTTCAGGAACGCTACCGGCGGGTCATCGGCAGCCGCCACCGAGCGGTCGTGCCGGTGCTCGGCGGGGTGTGCTACGGCTGCTTCGTGGCCGTGCCTACGTCGTGGGCATCGGAGTCCGACCCGAACGCCAAGATGAACGTGTGCCAGAATTGCGGGCGCTTCCACTATTATCCGCCTTGATGGCGCCGGGGTAACGCATCAGCCACCCTCCGACGAAGGGACGAGGAGGATCTTCCGTACCCGCGCCTGGTCCCCCACCCTGAGCTCCACGAAGTAAGGTCCCGACGCCGAGAGCCGACCCTCCCAATCTCTACCGTCCCAAAACGCCTCGTAATAGCCTGGACGCTCGTAGCCCAGATCCTCCAGCGCCGAACCCGGTCTGCCCCGCTCGTCCAGCGCTACGGGCACCGCCACCACCTGACGCAGGATGTTGAACACCTTCATGGTGACGCGAACATCTCCTTCTCCCTCGAACAGTCGCTCGCCGAGCCGAAACGAGATCCGAGTCTCCCGGTCAAAAGGATTCGGTGAAACGGGATCGAGCGTGAAATCGGCGGCCGGGGAGGCCTCCTGGCTCGCAGCTTCCCTGTCGGTCGGCCACGCCGGCTCTACGCTCGGTACAGGCAGCCACAGGCCCGCCCAGAGGGTCGCCGGGCCCAAGAAAGCGACGGATGGATTAACCGGATGCCGCTCGATCATCAGCCCGTGTACACCCGGCCGTCACCCGCGCGCCGCGTCACCCCGGTTCGATCGAGGTATTCGAGCAGGGGAATCAGGTACTTTCGGGTAACGCCGAATTCTTCCTTGAAATCCGTAGGGGTCGCCAGCGACCTATCTTTGAAGACACGCTCCGTCGCCTTCCTCAGGAACACCGTGTTGCGCTCCGAGAGGTAAATATCCGTGCTGACCGAGCACAGCGCCCCGTCTCGGAGCAGGAGCCGAAGAAGATCGTGCAGGAGCTCGTCCGACACGTCCAACCTGGATCCGAGGTCGCCAACCGTCGGAGGCTCGAGTCCGCCCTCCTCGATCTGCTGCAACAGCCGAATGCGTGCCTCCCGCTCGGCGGACGTAAGGACCGGACGATGGCTCGCCAGTCTGAGCTCGGGACCGTCGGCCACCAGATGCCCGGAGGCTTCCAACTCGCGCAGGACGTTGTCCACCAGGCTGGGAGCGAACGAACGCGCCACGGTGCTGCGCACGGCCTCCCGGGATGCGCCGGGCGCTCGCGGACGGACGCGGTGAAGGTCCTCCAGCACCTCCAGGACCCTCGTTCGTGCTTCCTCCAGCGTCGGTGTTGAGAACCAGCGGTCTCCGAACCGGACGACCTCGAGCTGCGAGCTTCCCTCGAGATCACGCAGCTGTCCCGGGGAGACGCCCGCAAGCAGCGGCAGTTCACTCGTCTCTACCCCATCGCCCGCACGCAGAGCGACCGCGGCCTCCACCCGCCCCAGGCCGTCCCGCGAGAGGATCCGAGCCCACAACTCGACCCGGTCCCACCACCTTGCCGGGGGTTCGATCTCGGCCACCAAGCCTCCTCCGATCGTGGTAATCGGAGAGTAGAAACGCACCACGAAACGGTCGCCCACCCTCGCGACAAGCGACTCCTCCAGCTGAAGGATCGCCCAGCCTTCGGCACCGGCGGCCAGCGAATCGACGCCGCGGCCGCGCGCGTGCAACCGGACACGCGCCAGCACCTCGCGAGTCCCCAGGTACACCCGGATACGCTGTCCATGCTCGATCGGCCGGGGCGAATGGCCGAGCACGGTCAGGCGCGACCCGAGAGACCACACCTCCCTCCAGGCTCGTCCTCGCACCACGACCGAGCCGCGCTGCGCTGCGCCCGCCTCCACGCCGACGAGGGCGACCGCGCACCGGCGGCGCGGGCCCACCGACTCTCGGGCTTTCGAATGAACCTGCAGAGATCGCACCCTTGACGTTCGACCGGAGGGAAGAATCCTCACCTCATCACCGACCCGGAGCTCGCCGCTCCACACGGTGCCGGTGACCACCGTGCCGGCTCCTCTGACGCTGAACGCTCGATCGACCGGGAGGCGAAACAGATCGCGAGGATCCGGTTCGCCCAGGGTAGCCGCGCGTTCAGCGATCGCGCGACGCAACCGCTCCAGCCCGTCGCCCGACACTGTGGAGACCGGAAGGATCGGCCACTCACTGTGTCCGAGGATCCGGACAAGCTCCTCCCGAACCGCGTCCCGGCAAAGGTCGATCCACTCCTGATCGACCCGGTCCGCCTTCGTGAGAGCCACGACACCGTGATCGACACCCAGAAGGCGCGCGATCGCCAGGTGCTCGCGCGTCTGCGGCATCGGCCCCTCGTCGCTCGCGACCACAAGCAGGAGCAGGTCGATCCCGGTAGCTCCGGCCAGCATGTTCTTGACGAAGCCCTCGTGACCCGGCACGTCCACGACGCTCGCCTCAATCCCCTCGCCCAACGGCAGAGGGGCGAAGCCGAGATCGATCGTCAGGCCTCGCTCCCGCTCCTCTTTCCAGCGATCCGTGTGAACACCGGTGAGTGCATGCACCAACGTCGTCTTGCCATGATCGACGTGTCCCGCCGTACCCACGACGAAGGCCATTAGCAGGTCGCTGAAGAACCCTGGCGGGTCGCGTTACGAGCGCCGTGGGGGCAGATCCAAGGCGACGCGACGAAGCCGATACCGTGCGTATCGGGGAGGAGCGGCAACGCAGGAGATGCCCCCACGCCGCCGTAACGGTAACAAGCGCGTAAGCGCTTGTCGGGGCGCACGGGGGTCGTGGCCGAATACCGCGTCACTCGTCGTCGATGATACTCCCGCATCGCCTTCCTCCTCGTTCCTTGTCTTCGACTCACGAGACCCATGCGCGCGACCCACCAGGGTTTTTCAGCGACCTGTTAGGCAGAGATCCGAGCAAGGAACTCGAGAGAACGGATCCGTACGCCCTCGGCGAGATGGTAGCGGACGTAGTCGACGAGCATACGCCGTTGAAGACCGTCGACGGCCGGCAGCCCTGCATTCTCCGAGACGAGCATCCGCAGGGCGGCCAGCTCCGATGGGGAGACGAGCCCGCCCGGAGCGCCGCACCTGTCACACCGCAGCCCGCCGGCTGCCGGCTCGAAGCACGCCGAGGCTCCCGGCGGTATCGGGCGTCCGCACATGAGACAGTCGGCCAGATGAGGCTCGAAACCGAGAACCCCGACGAGGCGCCAGAGGTGGTGTAGCACGGTGGCTTCGACACGATCCTCCGAAGCCGCCAGGAGTGCGTCCAGGCCGGAGACGAGCGTCCTGTACAGCCCCTGGTCCCGATGATTTGGGGCGAGGCGCATGACGAGCTCGCACAGCACGGAGGCACCGGCGAAGCGAACCAGGTCCACCCCGAGGCCCTGACGCTCCTTCACCAGATCGAAATCCGAGAGAGTGTCCAGCTCCCGGTTCTCACGCACGTACAGAGTGGCACGCCCTTCCGCAAAGGGTTCGATCAGCCCTCCAAAGCGGCTTCTCGGGCGTAGCGCACCGC
Source organism: Gemmatimonadales bacterium (assembly GCA_030636765.1). Taxonomy (GTDB): domain Bacteria; phylum Gemmatimonadota; class Gemmatimonadetes; order Palauibacterales; family Palauibacteraceae. Next base: position 1,146 of record DAOVWI010000041.1, on the reverse strand, counting down.
GCGCGATCGCCGAGCGGGGCCCTTGATCCAGCGTCATCAGACGCAGGATCTTGCTCGTGTCGCTGTAGCTATATGTCTGCAGGACCACGCACCGCGTGGTGACGATCGGCATGGCCGCTATCCTATGGAGTCCCGGCTGCCACCGCGATCTCCAGGTCGCTCGTTCCGAAGCCGCCGGGCGTGGAGCTGACGAAGCTCCCGTCCGCGTTCAGGACGTACAGCGTACCCGCCTGGTCCGTGCGGAAGGTCGCACACAGCAGCCGGCCGTCCGCCAGCGACGTCGCCACCCAACAGGAGATGTCCGCACCGGCGTCGTCGCGCGTCCGGATCGGATCGTCGGGACCCCGCACAAACCCGTTCGTGCCCACGTTGAAGCTGAGCGTCCGGATCGGGCCCGCAAAGTCGTTCGTCACCGTCACGTACACCCGGCCGTCGGCGCCGTCCTCCAGGGAGACGCCGTTTCCACCGAGAGGAAACGGCCCGGAGACCTGGAAGGGGGGCACGACGTCGACGACCGCGAGCGTTCCGTCCCCCTCGGGCTCGAACGTCGGCGTGAGGGTGCCGGCGTTCAGAACCACGAGCTTCCCTCCCGAGAGGACGGCGTCTGTCGCCTGGAAGCCGGGGAGCGGGAAGTCGGCCACGGGCCCTCCCTCGAGGTCGAAGACGGCGACGCGGCTGTTGCCCAGTGGCTCGAATGTGCCGCCCGCGTCGTCGATGTTCGAGTCGATGGCGAACACCCGTCCGTTCGTGACCACGACCTTTTCGACGAACTCGCCCGCATCCCTGGCGAGCACGGTTGCGGGCGTGCCGGGAGGATCGATCGAGAACCGGTAGATCGAATTGGTCCCACGGCCGCCCACGATCGCCTCGCTCGTGCCTTGCAGCACGAAAGGTTTCGAGGGGTTCACAAGATCGCCCGACGGCTCCAAGAAGGGCACGGCGGTCGTCCCGCCCGACTCGAGGTCGGCCACGATCGCGCGGTCGCCTCCGAAGGAGCTCTCCGATGTGACGGCGAGCGGGAACGCGACGTCCATGGCGACCCCGTCGAAGAGACCTTCCAGGACGACGTCGAGGCCCAGCGGCGAGATACCCTCGCCGATCTCGAAGGTCCGGATCGTCTGACCGATCGAGTTGAGCGCCCAGACG
>DAOVWI010000161.1 GCA_030636765.1 Gemmatimonadales bacterium | reverse complement strand
GAGGTAAGATGCCCGCTCGGACGGCCGTTCGAGCGCCCAGCGGAATCCCTCCAGCTCATCCAGCCACTCCAGGCGGCGTTGAGCCGCCGCACGGTCGCAGGCAGCGGACTCGCGATCGCGCTCGGTCACGAGCTGGTCTCGCAGTCGGCGCACGAAAGCGGGATCGCCGAGCGCGCGGACCGCTTCGCGCGCCCGCCGCCGGTAGCTGTTCAGTCCTACGGCTCCTATGCACGGCGCCGGGCAGGACCCGATGTCGTAACGCAGGCAGGCCGATCCGGCCGGATCCGGTCGAATCGATCCGGGACAACTCCGCAGCCCGAAGATCTTCTCGATCAGGCGCACGATCTCGAGCGGAGAACCGCGCCCGGCGAACGGCCCGAAGTGGTGGGCGGAGGGTCGGCGAACGGCCCGCACGACACGGGGACGGGGGAACGGGACGCTCTCATCCACTTCGAGGTACCAGCCGCGCCACCGGTTCTTCAGCGCGCGGTTGAACCTCGGGCGGCGTCGGAGGATGGCCCGCGCCTCGAGCAGCCGTGCCTCGAGGTCGCTGCCGGTCCGCCGGTAGGAGAGCGCCCGCGCCAGAGCAAGCATCTCCGCAAGCCGCCCGTCGGGGCCACCCCCGTAGAAGTATCCGCGCACGCGCCGCCGCAGGTTGACGCTCTTGCCGATGTAGAGCGGCCCACCGCGCTCATCCAGAAAGCGATAGACGCCGGGTTCGCTCGGTAGGTCCGGGGGCACCCACTCCGGAACTGGAGAGGAACGCCTCATGTACGGTCCGCGATGCAGGGCGGGTGGGCGGTACGGCAGGACCAGGCCAAAGTGGTGAGCCGGTCCGGCCTGCGCCAGAGGCGCCGGAGCGCGACCGGAAGGGCTTGCCAGAGAGCTCGCCAGAGGCGCCGAGGTGAGGTTGGATTAAGTCTTCCACCAGGTGTCGAACGCGTCCGTCAGCGCGTGTCCGATAAAATGGGCGAGCTGGGCCTGATCTTCTCCGGGACGCCGGGAAGAGATGTTCCCGAGGACCCAATAGCCGAGGACGCTCTCGAACGTGTATGGATCGGACGCGGAGCCGGTAGCGCGAGTTACGAAGTCGCTGCAGCTAGCCATCGCCTCCGCAGTGCCATCCGGCAGTTCGTGCTCAACGATCTCGTAGAGTCCGGGGAATCGCTCTACCGGAACCTGTTCATGGAGCTGCAGCGAGGCGACGTAGAGCCCCGCGGCAGTCACCAGAGAATCCCATTGTCTCTCGTCTACCTCGAATAACTCGGTGTAGTAGACGGCCAGTCTGCCGAAAAGGCTCTTGGCCAGGGCTGATGCGGTGCCCACAAGACTTTCTGCTCGGCCCTGCAGAGGATCTCTGGCCATGCCGCTCTAGGAAGAATGGTCGGTGGTTCAGGCGCCGGTGGCGCCCGGGCGCCTCGCTCGTGCTCAACATAATCCATCGGGCCACGAGAGGCGTGTCAACGGGGCGAGCTTGCTAGAGGATCTCCAACCAGTCGACCGTGGCGGCCGGCTCGGGCGCCAGGAGAGAGTCCGCCATCGCATCGAGGCGTGTAGCGAGGCCCTCCCGGTCGGCTCGCAGGCGGGTAGTCTCCGCCGCCTCACGCTCGGCCATCTCCGCCGTCGTCGTCTGCGGCCGCACACGTGGCGTCCTGAACTCCATCTCCTGCACCATCTGAACGAACGCGCTCACCAGGGCAGGGTGGAAGTACGATCCGGCCCGCTTGTCGAGAAACTGAAGCGATTCCCGGGCACTCATCGGCGGCCGGAAGGGTCGCCGGGTGCGCAAGGCGTCGTAGACGTCGCACACCTGCACGAGACGGCTCACGGGGTGCGGTTCCCGATCGTACACCTTCGACGGATACCCCCGTCCCTGACTTCCCATGTGATGCTCGTACGCGATCGTCGCTGCCAGGCGGTCGTTCAATTGAGACTCGAGGAGAAGCCTGCACCCCTCGACGGTGTGATCCTCGATGACCCGCCGCTCCTCCGCAGTGAGGAGGCCAGGCTTGTTGAGGATCTCGTCCGGCGTCTTCGTCTTGCCGACGTCGTGCAGAAGCGCTGCTTCGCCTATCGCTCGGATCTCATCGGACCGGAAACCCAGCCGCTCGGCGAGCGTCATGGAGAGGATCGACACGTTCATGCAGTGGATCGCGGTGTACTGATCTCGCGACTTGATCGCGATCAGTGCGGAGCCCGAGCGCCTGAGGCTTTCCATCGAGAGGGACAGCGATTCGACCGCGAGTCGCACCTCCGCGGCAGGCAGCCGATGGTCGGAGCCGACCTCGCTGTAGGCCCAGCGAACGGCGTCCAGCTCCTCGTTGAGCGTGGCGGGCTCGCCGGTCGCGCCCTCGACATCCTCGTCGACCGACGTGGGCTCGATCCGCACGGTCACCGATCCCAACCGGATGTTCGGGAAGGCGCGGCTGGCCGCATCCGTTCCTTCCGGGTCGGATCCGGCGAGGCGGATGCGTACGTGCTCCACCAGCCGGTCCAGCTCGCGTTGCTCCACGCTGCCGCCGATCTCGACACGCTGGATGCCCGCCTCGTAGAGACGGCTGCCGAGATCCCAGGAGCGCAGGTCGAGTAGCTCGTGGCGACCGTACAGGATCACGTCGTCGAGGAACGAGAACGACGGTTCGCCGTAGACGAGCAGCCGCTGGAGGTCGCTCCAGCACGCGTCGAGCGCCTGTGCGCGGGCCGGATGCTCCTCCGGGTACAGGCTCGCCGCCGAGAGCAGTTGGCCGAGCGCCGTCAAGAACTCCGCGGCGTCCGTCAGGGTCGTGTCCCGGGAGGGGGGTGGCCTCATCGCGTTTCCCTCGTCCCGGTTCCCTTTGAGCGCCCTGCGCGACGCAGTACCCTCTTGGCCCGAGGGTCATCGCCCCATGTCGACCCCAGGACCGCGAGGACCTCCCGGGCGACGGCCGACTGGCCTGCGACGCGGCGTCGCCCAAGGGTCCACCGTCGCCTGCCCCGCGCGATCTGAAGAAGCGCCTCGAGCGCCACGTCGCTTCGTACCTCCTTGAGGGCGCGAATCGCGTGCACGCGAACCTCTCGGGAGTTCTCTTTCGCCAGAGCCAGCGCGACGATCCGCCCCACCTGATCCTTGGGGGGGTCACCGCGCGCGGCGAGAAGCCCGAGGATGACGGTCCGCGAGTCGTCGCACTGAAGCGCCGCGGCGACCGCCCGCTCCCGCTCCGGGGGCTCGCGAAGCAGCAGCTTGATGGCGGCGAGGCGTACGCCCTCGTTCTCGTCCTTCAGGTAGGGCGCCGCCGTAAAGCCCTCGGGGGATTTGCCGAGGCCCTCGAGAAGCGAGAGCAGGTTTCGCCTCACGAACCAGCGTTCGTCATCGAGCCGCTGTACGACCGCGGCGCCGATGCCGGGACCGAGATCCGCCAGGCGGCGGAGCAGCTGGCTTCGGACCGCCCGCGACTCCGATCCCGCCAGGGCATCGAGCAAGGGCGGTGCGACCGCCACGCCCAGGCGGGCGATCAGCCGATCGATCACGTCGAAGTCGAGCGGAGCCCGATCGAGAAGCGATGCCAGAATCTCCGGCCTCTCGAGCTGTGCTTGCAGCTCGCTGACGGCCGGGTTATCGGCTGGAGCCTCCTCCAGCACGTCGAGCAGCTCCGCGATGGCTCCCTCCCGGACCATCTCGGAGAAGCCCTCCAGAGCAGGCCCCTCGACCCGTTCCACCTCGATCCCCATCTGAAGGACCCGTGCGGCCTCTACCGAGGTTCGTGACGAGCCTGCGCCGTGTGCCGTTTCGGCGGAACCATCGGCCGACATCGCCTCGAGGACGTTCGCGTAGTCGGACGGCGTGGAGCCGGAGATGTTCCAGTTCGCCAGAAGCTCCAGGACCTGCTTCCGGACCACCCCCGAGGCGTGCGACCTCCGGTCCGGCAGGCCCTGCTCGGCGTGTCGGGCCAGCTTCGTCAGCATCAGCCACACGGAGTGCGGAATCTCGCAGTCGTCGAGCTCGGCGACCTCGCGGAGCAACTTGACCAGAGCGCCGGCCTGAAGGGAGCTGGAGGCGCCGGCCAGGAGCTGCCGCCGCTCCTTCGTGTTCGTCCCCCGGTCGAGCAAGCTGCGAAGGGCCGCTGGATCCAGGCTTGCCACCAGGTTCGAGGCGAGCTCCTGGAGTTCGGCGGTCTCGCCGGGCGACTGTTCGATAGTGCGTTCGACCTCGAGCAGGTTTTGCATGACGTTCCGCGCGTAGGCGTCGTCGGTGCAGCGTGCCTCGATGTCTCGCGCCAGCCTGCTGGGGTCGGTCGCTTCCGCGGGATCCACCTCGTCGTCGGCTAGCGCGGAGTGGGCGAGGGCCAGCCACACGCCCCCGGACTCGCCGGCCGGCAGGCTTCCACGCTCGTCGAGCGTCAGCTGGTCGTACTGGAGGAACGTGATCCGCACGTGCGGCCACGCCTTCTCGGAGAGCGGGGAGGCCGCGTCCTGATACGGGTCCGCGGACAGCACGGCCAGGAGCTCGGCTACCTCGTCGGGCTCGATCTCTTTGGAGAGCGCCAGAGAAGCGACGTGATGACGGTGCAGCTGGTTCGCCAGCGACGCGAGTGCGGGATTGGAGGGGTCGGAGAGCGCTCCCTCGACCGCCAGCTGATTTCGGCCCACGTGAATCGCGATCTCGGGGGTATCGTCGAGCACCTCGTTTACCAACTCCGCGAGCGCGACGGACGACCCGCGCAGAGCTGGATGCTCGGGAGGGTACATGGCTTGCCGGTGGAGCGCCCGCGCCAGCTCGGTAAGCAG
>DAOVWI010000030.1 GCA_030636765.1 Gemmatimonadales bacterium | reverse complement strand
GCCGCCGTGGCCAGGAGCGTGCTGGAAGAGGACGCGTGGTCGGCCGATCGCCAGCTGGCGCGGCAGGTGCTTGCTGGTGAGTACCGGGAGGCTGCACGACTCCGCGTCGGACTCGTGATTCCCAGGACGGGTCGGTTCGCGGCGGCGGGTCAGCTCGTCGAAGAGGGCGCCAGGGTGGCACTCCTCGAGTACGCCCGAGCGGCCGGCGCGCTCCCCGTGGATCTGGTGATTCGAGACGACAGCTCAGGTGTGGCGGACGTCGAGGCGCTGGTCCGCGGGCTGGAGAAGGAAGCCGTCGTCGCCATCGTGGGACCGATGCGTTCGGACGCTTTCGCCGAGGCCGCCCGAAGCCGGCGTGACTCCAAACTCCTCCTCATCAGCCCGACGGCGACGGATGTGCGGGAGCCGGAAAGGAACGCCTTCACGCTTTGGGAGCGGCAGCGACGGCACGCCGACGTGGCGCGGGACCTGGCGCGCTTCCTGGGTGGCGATGCGGGCCTAAGACGGCTTGCCGTGTTGTACCCGCTGGGACCGCTCGGCCAGAGCTCGTATCGGTCGTTCGAGGAGGCGGCCCAGGAGGTGGGAGCCCAGGTCGTGGCATCCAGCGCATACCGCCCTGACACGACGACATTCCGAGGTCCGATCGATCGGATCGCCGCGGCCGCGCCGCAGGCGATCTTCGTGGATGCGGATGTCGGGCCAACCGTACTTCAACTCACGCCGCAGATCCCCTACTACGGTGTCGAGGGGAGGATCATCGCCGGAAGCGCGCTGTGGGGAGAGCCCGACGTACTGCGTCGGCTGGAGGGCACTCTGGGCAATGCTTGGATCGTGGGGACGTACGTGGACCGGACGGCCGAGGCCTCCCCCTGGGCGACATTTGAGGATCTATATGAGATGCACTACCGCAAATCCTTGCGAGACAATATGCTGCCAGCTCTCGGATACGATGCGATGCGGGTGGTCTTGACCGCCATTGCGCGTTCCGGGACCGGGGACGCGGCGCGGGTTTCGCGCGCAGCGCGGGAGCTTGAAGTCGCGGGTGCGACGGGCCTCTTCCGGCTCGATCCGGGGAGTTCGACGGTGGTGCGACGAACCCTGATTCGGGCGTTGCGTGATGGTGCTCTCTATCTCCTCGATGTCGCATCGCTACTGACATGGCGCGATGTGGAGGCCGAGGAAGCGGCGCGGCGCGCCGAGGCCGAGAAGGAGGGCGGGTGACGCTGCGAATCTGCGAGCGGAGGCATCGATGACGATGCGAGCCAAGCTCCATGAGCTGGAGGAGCGGCGGCGCGCCAGCCAGGAGGGCGGCGGCCGGGAGCGTCTGGAGAGGCAACACGCGAAGGGGAAGCTCAGCGCCAGAGAGCGGCTGGACTTGCTCCTGGATCCCGGCTCGTTCGTGGAGCTGGACCGATTCGTCGAGCATCGGTGCACCGACTTCGGGCTGGCCGAGCAGCGGTATCCGGGGGATGGAGTGGTCACCGGCTACGGCGCGATCGACGGGAGAATCGTCCACGTTTTCAGCCAGGACTTCACGGTCTTCGGCGGATCGCTCTCGGAGGCACACGCGGAGAAACTCGTGAAGCTGATGGACGGGGCTCTCAAGGCGGGTGTTCCGCTGATTGGCCTTAACGACTCGGGTGGAGCGCGCATCCAGGAGGGCGTGGCTTCGCTGGGGGGGTACGCGGACCTTTTTCTGCGGAACACGCTGGCTTCGGGTGTCATACCGCAGATCAGCGTGATCCTGGGTCCCTGCGCGGGCGGAGCGGTGTACTCGCCGGCCATCACGGACTTCATCTTCATGGTCGAGGGCATCAGCCACATGTTCGTGACCGGACCCAACGTCGTGAAGACGGTCACGCACGAGGATGTGAGCTTTGACGAGTTGGGCGGAGCCGGGGTCCACTCCCGAACCTCTGGCGTCTCGCACTTCGCCTATGGCGATGAGGTATCGGCGCTCCGGGGCGTCCGCGCGCTCCTCTCCTTCCTCCCCTCGAACAACACCGAGGCACCTCCCGTTCGTGAGCCGGAAGAGGCTCCCGAGCAGGGGGCCGAAGAGCTCCTGGACATCGTGCCGGATCATCCGAGCAAGCCGTACGACATGCATGACGTACTGCGGCGCATCGTGGATGGCGGTGAGTTCTTCGAGGTTCATCGGGAGTATGCACGCAACATCCTAGTGGGCTTCGCCCGATTGGGAGGTAGGCCGGTCGGCATCGTGGGAAACCAGCCGGCCGTTCTCGCCGGTGTTCTCGACATCGATGCGAGCCTCAAAGGTGCGCGCTTCGTGCGCTTCTGCGACGCCTTCAACATCCCGATTGTCACGTTCGTCGACGTGCCGGGCTTCCTCCCCGGGATCGGACAGGAGCACGGGGGGATCATCAAGCACGGCGCCAAGCTGCTGTACGCGTACTGTGAGGCGACCGTCCCCAAGCTCACCGTGATCACCCGGAAAGCGTACGGTGGCGCGTACGACGTCATGGCGTCCAAACACATCCGGGGCGATCTCAACCTCGCCTGGCCCACCGCCGAGATCGCCGTCATGGGACCCAAGGGCGCCGTGGAGATCCTGCATCGGAAGGAGATCGACGCGGCGCAGGACCCGGATGAGAAGACGGCCGAGCTCGAGAGGAGCTACCGGGAGAGGTTCGCGAATCCGTACCATGCTGCCGCGCGGGGATACGTGGACGACATCATCGATCCACGGCACACGCGGGAGCACCTGATCTCCGGTCTAGGGGCGCTCGCGAACAAGCGGGATCGGAACCCGCCCAAGAAGCACGGCAACATCCCCCTTTGAGCGAGCTGTCCCTTTCCCGGATCCTGGTCGCCAACCGGGGCGAGATCGCCGTGCGCGTGGTCCGTGCCTGTCGGGAGATGGGCATCGAATCCGTGGCGGTCTACTCGGAGCCCGATCGGCTCGCGCCCCACGTCGTGCTGGCCGATGTGACCGTCCCGATCGGTCCGGCGCGGGCGAGCGAGAGCTACCTCGACGGGGGCAAGCTGATCGATGCCGCGCGGCTCACCGGCTCGCAGGCCATCCACCCCGGTTACGGCTTCCTGGCGGAGAACGCCGTTTTCGCGAGCGATGTGTTGGCCGCCGGGCTGATCTTCATCGGGCCGCCTCCCGAGGCGATCGAGGCCATGGGGGAGAAGACGCGGGCGAGAGCCCTCATGCGAGACGCCGGCGTCCCGGTCATCCCCGGCTCGGAATGGGTTGCCACGGAAGAGGAGGCCCGGCAGGCCGCGAACGAGGTCGGTTTTCCGGTGATGCTGAAGGCGGTGGCGGGCGGCGGCGGCAAGGGGATGCGGGTGGTGAGCGAGCCGGACGAGCTTGCGAGCGCGTTCACGAGAGCCCGGAGCGAGGCCGAGCAGGCGTTCGGTGATCCAAGGGTTTATCTGGAGCGTTTTTTGGATCGGCCCCGCCACATCGAGATCCAGGTACTCGCGGACCGGCTTGGGAACGCGGTGCATCTTGGCGAGCGGGAGTGCTCCATCCAGCGGCGTCACCAGAAGCTGATCGAGGAAGCTCCGGCGCCCGTCGTCGACGCGGAGCTGCGTGACCGGATGGGCCGTGTGGCGCTGGAGGCAGTCCGCGCGGTGGGCTACGAGAGCGCCGGCACCGTGGAGTTCCTCTACGTCGAGGGGGAGTTCTTCTTCCTCGAGATGAATACGCGCCTTCAGGTAGAGCACCCTGTCACCGAGATGGTCACGGGGGTGGATATCGTACAGGAGCAGATCCGTCTGGCGGCCGGCGAGCCGCTGGGTTGGGAGCCCGATCCGGCGTGGCCCATCGGTCACTCCATCGAGTGCCGCATCAGCGGGGAGGATCCGGTCAACGGATTTCTTCCTTCCGTCGGTCGGATCCGGGAGCTGGAACCGCCGGGCGGGCCCGGCGTTCGGTGGGACTCGGGCGTCTCGACGGGATTCGACGTCGGCCCGCACTACGACCCTCTGCTGGCGAAGCTGATCGTGCACGCCGGCGACCGGGATCAGGCGATCGCCCGCATGCGGCGTGCCCTTCTCGAGCTTCATGTGGCGGGCGTCCGCACGACGCAGCCATTCCACATTGCCGTCATGGGCGAAGCCGATTTCCACGAGGGCCGCATCTCGATCCGCTACGTGGAGGATCACCCCGAGCTGCTCGCGGGAGTGGAGGAGGAGTTGCTCGATGCCGCCACCATCGCGGCGGTGCTTCTCGAAGAGGAGCGGCACGGCGCACCCATGATTCCGATCCGTCCGCTCGGGCCGACGGAAGACGGCCAGCTGAGTGGCTGGCAGCGGGCTTTCCGGCCGGGTGCGGCCGACTGGAAGGCAGGGGGGTGAAGTACTACGTGAGGCGCGCCGGCGAGCTCGTGGAGGTGGAGATCACCGAAACGGGGGTTCGGATCGCCGGCCGCGAGGCGTGCGCACAGATCGAGAGCGTGCCGGGAAGCGAGAGGCGACACCTCCTCATCGGCGAGCGGGGCGTGCCTCTGTCGGCTCGAAGGACGGACGACGGGTGGGCGATCGAGATCTACGGCCGCATCGTCCAGCTCTCCCTGGAGGATCAGCGGACACACACGATCCGCGAGCTGGCGCCGCCGCATGGAACGCACGCCCCGCGCGAGGTGAGGGCTCCGATGGCCGGCCTCGTGCTGCGCGTCGAGGTGGAGGAGGGCCAACGGGTGCAGGCCGGCACCGGGTTGCTGGTGATCGAGGCGATGAAGATGGAGAACGAGATCCGGGCCGAGGCGGAGGGCACGGTGGCCACGATCGCGGTAGCGGAAGGGCAGGCCGTCGATCCGGACGACCTGTTGCTCGCCTTTGCGGGTGAGGAGGGAGAGTGAGCGAGATCCGGCGTGTGTACGGCCCGGAGGACGCCGATATCGACTATGAGGCGGATCTCGCCGACCCGGGGGTCTTCCCGTTCACGCGTGGGATCTATCCGACGATGTACCGCGGCCGTCTGTGGACCATGCGGCAGTACGCGGGGTTCGGCACGGCGGAGAAGACGAACGCGCGCTTCCGCTACCTCCTCGACTCCGGTCAGACCGGCCTGTCGGTCGCGTTCGATCTGCCGACCCAGATGGGATTCGACTCGGACCATCCGATGTCCGAGGGCGAGGTGGGCCGGGTGGGTGTGGCAATCGACACGCTGGATGACATGCGACGCCTGCTGGAGGATATACCGCTCGAGCGCGTCTCCACTTCGATGACGATCAACGCCACGGCGTCGATCCTGCTGGCCATGTACGTGGCATTGGCAGACGAGCGGGGGACGCCCCGATCGGCCCTGCGTGGGACGGTACAGAACGACATCCTGAAGGAATTCGTGGCCCGCGGCACCTACATCTACCCCGTGGAGCCGAGCCTCCGTCTGATCACCGACCTCTTCGCGTTCTGCTCGCAGGAGGTGCCGAAGTGGAATCCGATCTCGATCAGCGGCTACCACATGCGCGAGGCGGGAGCGACGGCTGCGCAGGAGATCGCCTTCACTCTGGCGAACGGGATCGAGTACGTCCGAAGGGCGACATCGGCAGGGCTTGCGCTGGACGACTTCGCTCCGCGGGTCAGCTTTTTCTTCGCGGCACACAACCAGTTTCTGGAAGAGGTGGCCAAGTTTCGAGCGGCCAGGAGACTGTGGGCCCGTGTCGTACGCGATCGTCTGGGTGGCTCGGAGGAAAGTGGGCGGCTTCGCTTCCACACGCAGACGGGCGGATCGACCCTCACCGCGCAGCAGCCTCAGAACAACATCGTTCGCGTGACCATACAGGCGCTGGCGGCCGTCCTCGGTGGGACGCAGTCCCTGCACACGAACAGCTACGATGAGGCGCTGGCCCTCCCGTCGCAGAAGGCGGCCGGGCTCGCGCTCCGCACGCAGCAGATCATCGCGACCGAGAGCGGCGTGGCCGACACGGCCGATCCGTTCGGTGGCTCGTACGTGATAGAGGCGTTGACGGACGCACTCGAGGCGAAGGCCGAAGAGTATCTCGACCGGATCGAAGCGCTGGGAGGCTCGAGTCGGGCGATCGGCTTTATGGAGGAGGAGATCCAGGGCGCTGCCTATGCCTATCAAGAGGCCCTGGAGGCCGGGGAGATCGAGGTCGTTGGCGTCAACGTCCATCGGGAATCCGAGCCGCCAAGGGAGCTCGCGCCCCCGGACTTCGAAACGCTGGCGAAGACGCAGCGAGATCGTCTGCGGAGGTGGAAGGAGACCCGGGACGCGCAGCCGGTGAGCGCGGCTCTGGAGGCCGTGGCTGCGGGAGCACGCTCCGATGCGAGTCTCTTGCCCCTTCTCATCGACGCCGTGAGGACGGGGGCGACGCTGGGCGAGATCAGTGACACGCTACGCGGCCTCTGGGGCACGTACCGGCAGGAGTGACAACCTTCAGCAGGTCGCTGCAGTTTCTCAGCCACCTGCCAGACCCTGGATACGGGGAGACAGATGCCGACCTATGAGTACGTTTGCGAGGCGTGTGGGCACGAGTTCGAACGCTTCCAGAAGATCAGCGCCGATCCGGTCCGAAAATGCCCTGAGTGCGGCCGCCGCAAGGTGCGTCGAAGGATATCTGCCGGGGGCGGCCTGGTGTTCAAGGGACCCGGCTTCTACGCGACGGACTACCGGAAGCCGCCGCCGCCGGGTGAAGCCGGCGGCGCGTCGAAGGAGAAGTCGACAGGCGAGAAGAGCTCGGATTCCAAGAAGAGCGGAGGCTCGGACGATTGAGGCAGGTCGGTGAAGCCTGAGCCCGGGACGGCGCTGGTGGACGAGCTCCGCCGGGCCGTACGGGAGGCCGGGGCGCCGGAGGACTTCGAGCCCGGCCTCGAGCGCCCGAGAGACGCGAGCCACGGCGACTACGCCACCAACGCGGCTCTCGTGCTCTCCGGCCGGCTCGGCGAGCCCGCTCGCGACGTGGCGAACCGGATCTTGCGGGCCTTCGATAGGAAGGCGGCCGGAGTCATGGAGATCGAGGTCGCGGGTCCGGGCTTCCTCAACTTTCGCCTGAGCGACGCGGTGTACTGGGGTGGGCTCCTCGGGATTCTCGAGGCGGATGATGCCCATGGCCGAAGCGCGCGGGATCGCCCACGGACGGTCAACGTCGAGTTCGTGTCGGCCAACCCCACAGGGCCGCTGCACGTCGCCCACGGCCGCGGCGCGGCGATCGGCGACGTTGTGGCGTCCCTCCTCGACTGGACCGGAGATGCCGTCACGCGGGAGTTCTACGTGAACGATGCCGGCCGCCAGATCGATCTTCTGGCCGCTTCGGTAGAAGCTCGCTTCCAGCAGCTCGTAGGAGAGGAGGCGGAGCTCCCCGAGGGCGGGTATATGGGAGAGTACGTGAGGGAGCTGGCCGATCGAGCGATCCGGGAGGAGGGCCTCGAGCGACTCTCGGGCATGGAGCCGGAAGAGCGTGTGGTCCTGTTCGGCAGGCTGGCGATCCGCTGGGTGAGGGAGGGGCACGAGCGCGACCTGGACGATTTCCGCGTTCACATGGACCTGTTCCGCGAGGAGAGCGGGCTCTACACGCGCGGCGAGATCGAAGGAGTGCTGGAGCGTCTCCGCGCCGGCGAGCTGATCTACGAGGAGGGTGGAGCGACCTGGCTGCGGACGGCCCGCTTCGGAGACGAGAAGGACCGCGTGCTCATCAAGAGCGACGGTTCCTACACATACTTTCTGCCGGACATCGCCTACCACCTCGACAAGCGGTCGCGCGGCTTCGATCTGGCGGTCGACGTCTGGGGCGCCGATCACCACGGCCACGTAGGACGCATGAAAGCGGCGCTCCAGGCTCTGGAGCTGCCGGAGGATTTCCTGGAGGTCGTGATCATACAGCTCGTGACGGTGATGCGGGGTGGGAAAGAGGTGCGGATGAGCAAGCGGGCGGGTCAGTTCGTGACGCTGCGCAAGCTGTTCGAGGAAACCGGCGTGGATGTAGCCCGCTATTTCTTCCTCATGCGGCGAGCCGAGGTGCCGATGAGCTTTGATCTGGACCTGGCTCTGGACACCTCGGAGGCCAACCCCGTCTACAAGATCCAGTACGCGCACGCCCGCCTGTGCAGCGTATTCGAACGTGCGGCCCTGAGGCCGGAGGAGGCGCGCGCCTCCGAAGAGGAGCTGGTGGAGCTGCGCCGGGAGAGCGAGAGGGAGCTCGCGAAGAATCTGCAGCGCTTTCCCGACGTCGTGCTCGGCGCCGCGCAGGCGCGGGCACCCTCTCAGGTGTGTGCGTACCTGGAGCGAGTGGCCGGCCTCGTGAACGCCTGGTACCACGAGGGCAACCTGGATCCATCACTCCGAATCATAGCGGATGGCCCGGCGCGGCCGGGCCGGCTGGTGTTGGCGCGGGCGGTCCAGATCACCCTGCGGAACGGCCTCGGCCTTCTCGGCATCTCCGCACCCCAGAGAATGGACCGGGAGGAATGACCGGAGAGGCGGGCGCCGGGGGGAACAGAACCGAAGACGTGGAAAGGACCGACTCCATGATCGACATCCTGGTCGTCGGGAGCGTGGCTCTTGACGACATAGACACGCCGTTCGGACAGGCGCGCGACGCGCTCGGCGGATCGGCCGTGTACTTCAGCGCAGCGGCATCCGCGTTCGCCTCGATCGGCATCGTCGGCGTCGTGGGCGAGGACTACCCGATCGACAGGCTGGCGGCTTTCCGCTCCCGGGGCGTGGACCTCGCCGGTTTGGAGGTGCGCGAGGGCACGAGCTTCCGGTGGGCCGGATCGTACGACTACGACTTGAGCTCCCGGGAGACGCTTCTGACCGAGCTGGGAGTGTTCGCCGAGTTCCAACCATCGATCCCCCAGAGCTTCCAGGGAGCGCCGTGGGTCTTCCTCGGGAACATCCATCCCCGCCTTCAGCTGGACGTGCTCCGCCAGGTGGAGGACCCCCGCCTCGTGCTCTGCGACACGATGAACTACTGGATCGAGGGAAACCGCAGCGAGCTGCTCGAGCTCCTCGAGCACGTGGACATGCTGCTGGTGAACGATGCGGAAGCCCGGGAGCTCTCCGGAGATTTCAACCTCGCGCGCGCCGCCGCCTGGATCCGTGAGCGCGGTCCCGACTACGTCGTCATCAAGAAGGGTGAGCATGGCGCGATTCTCTTCGGGCCGGAGGAGGTCTTCTTCGCGCCCGGCTATCCGCTCGAGGAGATCTTCGATCCGACGGGCGCTGGGGACGCCTTCGCCGGGGGGCTTCTAGGGCACCTGGCGCGGGCGGGCCGTCTGGATTCCGAGGAGATGCGCCGCGCCATCGTCTTCGGCTGCGCGATGGGCTCGTTCGCGTGCGAGGCCTTCGGGCCCGAACGACTCATGGATCTAGGAGTCGCCGAGGTGGCCGACCGCGTCTGGAGCTTCCACGAGATGACCCGCTTCGAGTCGCTGGTCGTGCCGTCGTGAGCCTTTCCTACCGGGATGCCGGCGTCGATCGGGATGCGGCAGCGATCGCGAAGCGCCGCATGCGCGAGCTGGTCGACTCCACTCGAACCGACGCCGTGCGGGCGAGCTTCGGCTCCTTCGCTGGGCGCCTCGCGCTGGCGGAGGGCGAGGAGCTCGTGGTGAGCGCGGATGGTGTCGGGACCAAGCTGGAGGTCGCGGTGCGATCCGGCCGGCACGACACGGTCGGTGAAGACCTGGTGAACCACTGCGTGAACGACATCCTGGCGGAGGGAGCAGTGCCGCTCGCCTTCCTCGACTACTTCGCGTGTGGAGAGCTCGATCCGGAGGTGGTTGTGGAGGTCGTGAGGGGTGTGGCCCGCGGTTGCCGGCGCAACGGGTGTGCTCTCCTCGGCGGCGAAACGGCCGAGATGCCCGGCTTCTATCCCGAGGGTGTATATGACCTCGCGGGCTTCATCGTCGGGCGGCTCGAGTTCCCGGCCGTCGCGGCCCGGGAGGTGCGAAGCGGCGATGTTCTGATTGGGCTGGAGTCGAGCGGAATCCACACCAACGGGTTCAGCTTTGCGCGCGCCGTGATCTTCGCGCGCATGGGCCTCGAGGTCGACGATCCCTGGCCGGGTCTGTCGGCCAGCGTGGGGGACGTGCTACTTCGGGTGCACCGATCCTATCTTGGGCCGCTGCGTGAGGAGTGCGCGGCGGGTCACGTGCGTGCCTTGGCCCACATCACGGGAGGCGGGATTCCCGGAAACCTGGGCAGGGTCCTGCCGGATGACCTCGACGCCGAGGTCGACGTGAGTGCCTGGCGGCGGCTTCCCGAGTTCAGCTTGCTGGCCGAGGAGAGCGGCGCCGATCCGGAGGAGATGTACCGCACCTTCAACATGGGGATCGGCATGATCGCGATCGTCTCGTCGGATGACGCGGACGGCATGATCGGTCGCATTCGCTCTCAGGGGTGCCCGGCCCATGCGTGCGGGCGGCTCGTGACCGGATCCAGCGGGGTCCGGCTTCTGGGGACCGACTGGTGAAGGACTCCGAAACGATCGCGCGGGACGCGGACGAGAGGTTCATGCGGCGCGCCATCGAGCTCGCGGAGCGCGGCTGGGGCCAAGTGGCGCCGAACCCGCTTGTCGGGGCGGTGGTCGTGTCGGACTCGGGTGTCGTAGGGGAGGGGTTCCACGCGCGCCATGGAGACGAGCACGCCGAGGTGGCCGCCCTACGTGCCGCCGGACCGAGGGCGGCGGGGTCCACCCTGTACGTGAACCTGGAACCATGCGCCCACGAAGGAAAGACGCCTCCGTGCGATCGGATCATCCGCGAGGCGGGAGTGCGAGAGGTGATTGTGGCGTGCCGGGATCCGAACCGGGAGGCGTCTGGTGGTCTCGCCAGGCTTGAAGCGTCGGGCGTGGCGGTACGCCTCGGGATGGCTGCCGAAGCCGCGCGCAGACTGAACGCACCGTTCTTCTGGCGTGTCACCCAAGAGCTGCCGTACGTGGCGCTGAAGCTCGCCATGTCGCTGGACGGTAGGATCGCCGCCGGCGCTGGAGTCCGTTCTGCGGTCACGGGGGAGAGCGCCTGGCGCGAGGTCCACCGGCTGCGGGCCGGGTTCGACGCGGTTCTGATCGGACGGGGCACCGCGGTCGTGGATGACCCGATGCTCACGGCGCGCGGCGCGCCGGCTCCCCGTGTCCCTCCCGTCCGGGTAGTGCTCGATTCCGAGCTCCGCCTGTCCACGTCGAGCCGCCTCGTGCGCTCCGTCGACGAGGCGCCCGTGTGGGCGGTGGGCGCCGCCGGCGCGGATCCGGGGCGGCGAGCCCGATTGGAAGATGCGGGAGTCAATGTGCTGGAGGTCCGCGCGGCAGATTCGGCGCCCGAGAGGGCGGAATCAGGCAGGAGGATCGACCTGCCGTCGGCGCTGCGGGCGTTGAACGGAGCCGGGGTCGGCACGATTCTCGTCGAAGGGGGCGCGCGCGTGGCATCTGCCCTCCTGCGCGAGGGCCTGGTACAGAGGCTCTACCTGCTCGTCGCGCCGAGCTTCCTTGGCGATGGGGGCGTGCCTGCGTTCGCCGGCGTGCCGCCGTCGGAGGAGGGTGCGTGGGAGGTGTCCGACCACCGCGGCCTCGGCAGAGACACGCTGATCGTGCTTGAGAACCGAGCGGCGCTCGCTCGACTCGCGGAAGGCTGATGTTCACCGGGATCATACAGACGGTCGGCACGGTGGTGGAGCGCAACCCCCTCGAAGGGGCCGTGGCCTTTCGTGTCCGAGCGACGGCCTTCGCCGCCGATCTGGCGGAGAGCGAGAGCGTCAACGTGGACGGCGTGTGCCACACCGTGACCGGGTGCGAAGAGGGCGAGTTCCGCTTCGTCTCGGTCATCGCCACCCTCGAACGGACCACCTTCGGCGAGTTGGACGTCGGACGCCGTGTAAACCTGGAGCGAGCCCTCCGGGCGGGCGATCCTCTCGGCGGGCACCTCGTCCAGGGTCATGTGGACGGCGTGGGCGTCGTCGAGACGCTGGAGCACCTGGGAGAGACGGTTCGGCTGCGAGTCCGGCTGCCGAGCGACGTGGCGGCTGTTTCGGTCCCGCGCGGCTCGCTGGCGGTCGATGGGGTCAGCATGACCTTGAGCCGGCTGGACGGGGAGGTCGCGGAGATGGCGATCATCCCCTATACATGGACACATACGGCGTTCGACCGGCTGCGTGCGGGAGAGCGGGTCAACCTGGAAGCCGACATCATCGGCAAGTACGTGGCACGGCTCGCGGAGCCGTACCGGGCCCGCGGAGCAGGCGGTTAACAGGTCGCTGAAGAACCCTGTTACGGGTCGTCCGGCGGTCTCCCGGGTAAGCACCGGCGACAGGAGGGGAAGGGGTACAGCGAAACGCGGAAGGCGAGCAGCCCATGCCCTTAGATACGGTTGAGGAGGCTATCGCCGCGATTCGACGGGGTGATCTCGTGATCGTGGCGGACGACATCGAGCGCGAGAACGAAGGCGACCTGGTCTGCGCGGCGGACAAGGTCACGCCCGAGCTTATCAACTTCATGAGCCTTCACGGGCGCGGGCTGATCTGCGTCACGCTGGCGTCGGACCTGGCGGACCGTCTGGACCTTCCTCTGATGGCCGGCGGCCGCTCCGGCGATTCGCTCGAGACGGCTTTCACGGTAAGCATCGACGCCCGCCGCGAGTACGGCGTGACCACCGGGATCAGCGCTCACGACCGGGCCCGTACGATTCAGATCGCCGTAGACCCGCGTTCCCGGCCGGCGGATCTCCTCAGGCCGGGCCATGTCTTCCCCCTCAGGGCCAGGCCGGGCGGCGTGCTCCAGCGCGTCGGCCAGACGGAGGCATCGGTCGACCTGGCCCGCATGGCGGGCCTCCAGCCCGCCGGAGTGATCTGCGAGATCCTGAACGCGGACGGCACCATGGCGCGCCGGGCGGACCTCGAGCGATTCAGCGACACCCACAAGCTCCCAGTCGTCACGGTGGGGCAGATCGTGGCCTACCGCCTCCGGCATGAGCAGCTCGTCCATCGCGTTGCGGAGGCCCGCCTCCCTACGCCCCAGGGGGAGTTCAGGATCATCGGCTACCGCAACGATGTGGATGACCGTGAGCACGTGGCGCTGGTGCACGGCGAGGTCGCGGAACAGGAGGATGTGCTCGTCCGCGTGCACTCCAAGTGCCTCACCGGGGACGTGTTCGCTTCCCGGCGGTGCGATTGCGGGATGCAGCTGCACGCGGCGATGGAGCGGGTGATCAAGGAGGGCGCGGGTGTGATCGTGTACCTCGACCAGGAGGGTCGGGGGATCGGGCTCCTCAACAAGCTTCGAGCGTACGAGCTTCAGGACGAAGGGCATGACACGGTGGAGGCCAACGAGGCGCTCGGCTTTCCACCGGATCTGAGAAGCTACGGGATCGGCGCACAGATCCTCTCGGACCTCGGTCTCCATTCGATTCGAATCCTCACGAACAATCCGAAGAAGCTGGCCGGCCTCGAGGGCTTCGGGCTCGAGATCACGGGCCGCGAGCCGCTCACCACGGCCGCCACCGGGTTCAACCGCTCGTATCTCGAGACAAAACAGGACAAGCTCGGACACCTCCTCGGCCTTCGATGAGCGAGAACCCCGCGGATCCGGCCGGCTCGGGTCGCCGGTTCTGTCTCGTCGCCAGCCGCTATAACCGTGTCATCACGGATCGCTTGGTCGCCGGTGCGCGCGACGCCCTACTTCGGCGCGGCGCGAGGCCCGAGGACATCGACGTCGTGCACGTGCCCGGTGCGTGGGAGCTGGCAGCTGCCGTCAGGCAGGCGTCTCGCGCCGGGTACGACGCGATCGTCGCGCTGGGATGCGTCGTGAGGGGAGAGACACCGCACTTCGATTACATCTGTCAGGGCGCGACCTACGCCTTGTCGAGGCTGGCGATCACCGAGGACACTCCCATCGCGTTCGGCCTGATCACGGCCGACACGCTCGAGCAGGCGAAGGATCGGGTCGGTGGCAGGCACGGCCACAAGGGCGAAGAGGCGGCCGTCGCCGCGCTCGAGATGTGTGGGGTCTTCGATCAGATCGCAGAGGCTTCGACGTGAGCACGCCGCAGCCCCGCTCCCGGGCCCGCGCCTGGGTCCTTCAGCTCCTCTATGCATGTGAGATGAGCGACGGCGGTTCTCTCACCGAGTACGCCAGCACGGCGCTCACGCGCCGGCGCGCCGCTCCCCGCTACCGTCCGTACATCGACAGGCTTCTCACGGTTCTCGAGGCACACCGTCAGGAGATCGACAAGACGCTGCAGGATCACATCGCGAACTGGCGGCTGGATCGGCTGGCGGCGATCGACCGGAACATCCTCCGTCTGGGTGTTGCCGAGCTCCGATACGTGGAAGAGATTCCCGGAAAGGTGGCGATCACCGAGGCGCTCAAGCTGGCCGAACGGTATGGAAGCGATGACAGCGCGGCGTTCGTGAACGGGGTTCTGGATTCCGTGTACCGGGACGCGGCCGTCGCCGGCTGAAGCCACGTCTTCCGCGCTGCGCATCCTCGTCGTCAACTGGCAGGACCGCCGAAACCCGCAGGCGGGCGGGGCCGAAGTCCACCTGCAGGAGATCTTCATGCGGTTGGCCGGCCGGGGACATCGGGTCACGCTGCTGGTCTCCGGGTGGGCCGGGGCCCTCGCATCGGAAGAAGTGGACGGGATGCACGTCGTTCGGACCGGACGTCGGTACACGTTCCCGCTTTACGCTCGAAGGGCCTTCCGGAGCCTTGGCCCAGGCGGCTTCGATCTCATTGTCGAGGACATCAACAAATCGCCGCTGTTCACTCCCCGCTGGAGCGATGTACCCGTCGCCGCCATCGTGCCGCATCTGTTCGGCACAACCGTGTTTCGGGAGGCCTCGTTTCCAGTGGCCGCTGCCGTCTGGCTTGGCGAGAAACGGATGCTTGGGGCCTACAGCTTGGTGCCGCTGCAGGCCATCTCACGGAGCACGAAAGACGACTTGGTCGCGCGCGGCTTCTCGCCGGAGCGAATCCAGGTCGTCTACCCGGGCGTGGATCACCGGATCTACCGTCCCGATCCTGGTGTCAGGCGGTACGAACGGCCGACGTTCGTGTACCTTGGACGGTTGAAGCGGTACAAGGGTCTGCATGTCCTCCTGCGGGCCGCGGCCCTGCTGCGACGCTCCGGATGGGAGGGCCGGCTCCTCATCGCCGGAGTGGGGGATGACGCGGCCCGCTTGAGGCGCGTGGCCGCATCGGAGGGGATCGAGGAAGGGGTGGAGTTCCTCGGGTTCGTGACGGGCGAGCGCAAGATGGAGCTGCTGCGCCGAGCTTGGGCCGTCCTGTATCCTTCTCCGAAGGAGGGTTGGGGTCTTACGAACATCGAGGCGGCGGCCTGCGGCACGCCGGCGATCGCGAGCGATTCGGCGGGACTGCGCGAGTCGGTCGCTTCAGGAAGATCGGGCTTCCTGGTCGCGCACGAAGATCCGGCGGTGTGGGCCTCACGGCTGCGGGAGCTCACCGAGCACCCCGAGCTCCGCGAGCGTCTCGGCCGGGGTGCGATTGAGCATGCGGGCCGCTTCTCGTGGGATCGCGCGGCGGACGAGACGGAGGCGTGGTTGGAGGACGGTATTCGCGTGTCGGGCAGCCAGGCCTGATGGCACCAACTGGAGGGAGAAAGCGCATGCAGGTGACGATTACCGCACGGCATTTCGATGTATCGGACTCCCTTCGCCGGCTGGTGGAAGAGAGGTTCTCCCGGCTGGAGAAGTTCGAGGAGCGCATAGGGCGTGTGGAGGTGACGCTGTTGGAGGAAAAGAACCATTTCGAGGTGGAGGGGGACCTGAGCATCGATGGGCGAGGGACCGTTCACGCTCATGCGGAAGCCGCGGACTTCCGGTCCGCCGTCGATCGGGTGGTGGATAAGCTGGCCCGGCAGCTGAAGAGAAGCCGTGCTCGTTACCAGGATCACACCGTCGACAAGGAACGCCTCGAGACGTCCGAGGAGCCGCTCGGTTGACCATGTTCAGCGTTGGCGCCTTGCTCGAGCGCAAGGGCGAAAGCATGCTGCTCCGCCTGGTGGCGGGCGAGAGCGGTCTGGACCGGGAGATCGGTGCGCCGGACGTCTCGAGCCCGGGGATCGCACTCAGCGGCTTCACCGAGCGCTTCGCGAGCGGTCGTATCCAGGTGTTCGGCGAGACCGAGATCGCCTTTCTTCGCTCACTCGACCCCGACGAGCAGCGGACGGCCGCCGACTTCGTGGTCCGCTCGGACGTTCCGTGCATCTTTGTCACGAAGGGGATCGAGCCTCCGGAGGCGCTCGCTGCGGCCGCCGAGGAGCACGGAATCCCCCTGATCCAGACGAAGCTGAAGACCGGGGAGTTCTATCGCCGGATCAAGCCGTATCTGGAGGACGAGTTCGCTCCGACCAGCGTCATGCACGGCTCGTTGGCGGACGTCTACGGCGTGGGTCTCCTGTTCGTCGGGAGCAGCGGGATCGGAAAGAGCGAGTGCGTCCTGGATCTCGTCGAGAGGGGACATCGCCTCGTGGCCGACGATGTCGTGATGATCACGCGCCGTGGGATCGACGTGCTCATCGCACGCGGCCTGGAGCAGCAGCAGTATCACATGGAGATCCGGGGCATCGGCATCATCGATGTCCGGGCGCTCTTCGGCATACACGCCACGCGGCAGCAGAAGCGCCTGGAAGTGGTCGTGCAGCTGGAGGAGTGGAGCGACACCACCGACTACGATCGAACGGGCCTGGATCGGGAGACGACCACCATCCTGGACGTGGAGCTGCCCAAGGTCGTGATCCCGCTGAACCCCGGCAAGAACATCACGGTGATCTCGGAGGTCATCGCGATGCGGCATCTTCTTCGCTATTCGGGCGTCGACAGCGCTGCTGAGTTCCACAGGAACATGCGGCGCAGGATGAAGCCGGTCCGGGAGTATCTGGAGGAGGATAATGAGTGAGGTGCGAGGCGTCGTCGTCGCGCACGCGGACCTCGCTTTCGCTCTCGTTGGCGCCGTGGAGGCGATATCGGGCGTCCGTGGGGCGCTCGCGCCCGTCACGAACGAGCGGTGCTCGCCGGAACAGCTCGCCCGCCGTGTCCAGGCGTCGGTCGGTGATGGCCCGGCCCTCGTGTTTGTCGACATGGCCAGCGGAAGCTGCGCCTTTGCCGGAATGCGGATCGCCCGTGACGCGTCCCGCGTGGCGGTGGTCGCGGGCGTAAACCTACCCATGCTGCTGGACTTCGTGTTTCACCGGGAAATGGAGCTTCACGAGCTGGCCGAGCGCGTCGTGGAGAAGGGGAGGCAGGAGACGACGGCTCGTTTTCCGCCAGGTCGTGCCGATGCCGATTGTCCTTCATAGGGTCGACGAGCGGCTTCTGCACGGCCAGGTGGTGGTCGGCTGGGGCCGCCGTCTCGGGATCGGTTTCTACGTGGTGGTGGACGATGGGATCGCGGAGTGCGAATGGGAGCGCGAGCTCTACGCCAGCGCACTCCCGGCGGACAGCGATGTGTATTTCCTCACGGTAGCCGAGACCATCCGACGGCTACCGGAGATCGAGGCACGTCGGGATACGGGCATCCTGCTTACGGCCGATACCGTTGCGATGCGCAGGCTGGCCGAGGCGGGTGTGCTGGCAGGGCACGCCGTCAATCTGGGTGGGTTGCACTCGGCTCTGGGGCGAGAGCGTCTGCTGGACTACGTCTTCCTCTCCGCCTCGGAGACCGAGGATGTCAAGGTGATCGGAGATCTGGCCGCCTCGGTGTCTGCCAGGGACCTGCCGGGGTCCCCCGAGGTTCGTCTCGAGAGGTTGTTGCGGTCCGTTGAGCGAGCTCGGCGTTAGCGTCGGCCTTTGGGCCGTGCTGGTGGTGGTGGGGGCCGCGTTGGGGCTCGACG
>DAOVWI010000064.1 GCA_030636765.1 Gemmatimonadales bacterium | reverse complement strand
CGGGCGTCAAGACGGTCGGCACGAGGTGCGCCCCGGGCAGGAAAAGCGAACGAAAGCGGTTCCAGTCGCGCTCCTGGCCGGCGGGGCCGGAGATCACGTCGTACAGCGCGGCGATGATCGCGTCGACCGACTCGACGTCGGGGGGATCGGCTTCGAGGATCCCCTGTGCCGCGAGGGGAGCGGCCGGCCCGACCAGCGCGGCGGCGAGAAGCGTCGCGCGGGCGAACGCCTTTGAGCGCGACCGACCCGCCACACGTGCTTCGTTCTTCATCGGAGGCTCCGTTCCCATGGTGAGCGTTCCAGTGAGCTCTTGCATATTATCCGTCGCTCGGAGGATCGTCCAAACAGCAAGCGTTCCAGCCAGGAAGCGCTCCAGCCAGCGGAGGTATGGATGAGTCAGGCGCCGGTCCCGGCTCCGAGCGAGTCGGCGGGTCCAAAGCGCGATCTGGGGTCGGTCGATTCCGACATGTTGGAGCGGCTGGGGGCGCGCCTCGCCGTGGGTGGAGGACCCCGTGAGAGCATCCCGGTTGAGATGCCGTTTACGGGCGAGATCCTCGGCCACGTACCTCGGGCCACGGCCGCGGATGTCGGCGACGCCTGTGGGCGCGCGAGAGGCGCTCAACCGGCCTGGGCCGCGACGTCCTACGCGGAGCGGGCGGCTCCGTTTCTTCGCTTCCACGACGTTCTGCTGGAACGACGGGACGAGGCACTGGACCTGATCCAGCTCGAGACCGGGAAGGCGAGGAAGCACGCGTTCGAGGAGGTGGAGGACGCGGCCCTCGTCGCCCGCTACTACGCCCTGCACGGGTGGGGGCACCTGCGGCCGCGGCGCCGCCGCGGCGTGTTCCCGGGGTTCACGCTTGCCCGGGAGCACCGGCATGCGGTGGGCCTGGTGGGCGTCATCGCGCCGTCGAACTATCCGCTGAGCCTGGCGATCAGCGATGCGATCCCCGCGCTCCTCGCCGGCAACGCCGCCCTCGTCAAGCCGGACCCGCAGACGCCGTTCACGGCGCTCTGGGCAGTCGACCTCCTTTATCAGGCCGGACTGCCCGCCGATCTTCTCCAGGTGGTCGTGGGAGGAGGGCGGGACGTCGGGCCGGCGGTGGTCGAGGCGGTGGACTACCTCTCCTTCACGGGTGGCACCGCCACGGGCCGGGTCGTGGCCCGGAGGGCGGGCGAGCGTCTGATCGGGTGCAGCCTGGAGCTTGGCGGCAAGAACCCGATGATCGTGTTGGCGGATGCCGATCTCGACCGGGCGGCCGACGGGGCCGTTCGCGGCTCCTTCGCGAGCTCCGGCCAGCTCTGCATCTCCGTGGAGCGTCTCTACGTCCAGGCGTCGGTGACCGCGCCGTTCATCGACCGGTTTGTGGCAAGGACGCGGTCGCTGCGGCTGGGCGCGGAGCTGGATTTCAGCGCTGACTTGGGTTCTCTGGCTTCTCGTGTCCAGCTGGAGAAGGTGAAGAGTCATGTCGACGACGCGCTGGACAAGGGCGCGAGGATTCTCGCCGGCGGCACGCCGCGGCCGGAGATCGGTCCGTACTTCTTCGAGCCGACGATCCTGGCCGACGTGACGGACGAGATGCGGCTGTGTGGCGAGGAGACGTTCGGCCCGGTCGTGGCAATTGAATCGTTCGAGTCGGTGGAGGAGGCGATCGAGCGGGCGAACGCGACGCCGTATGGCCTCAACGCGAGCGTGTGGACGAGAGACGTGGCCGCCGGCCGCCGCATATCCGCGCGGATCCAGGCCGGTACCGTGAACATCAACGAGGCGTATGGTGCCGCCTGGGGGTCCATCGACGCCCCGATGGGCGGCTTCAAGGACTCAGGGGTGGGGCGCCGACACGGTGCCGAAGGCATTCGGAAGTACACGGAGGCGCAGACGATCGCTGTCCAGCGCGGCCTTCCACTGGCGGCGCCGCCCTGGATGGGCGAGGAGCGGTACAGCCAGGTCATGACCCGGGCGCTGCGTCTCCTCAAGCGAACCCCCGGGCTTCGCTAGGGTCCTGGTCGCCGCCACCACCTAGACGCGTGAGGAGACCGGTATGGGCTCCATCTTCTTCACAGGCTTCCCTGGCTTCCTGGGAAGCGCCCTTCTCCCGCGCATCCTTCACCGCCGGCCGGCTGCCTCAGCCGTCTGCCTGGTGCAGCCGCGGTATGCGGGCCTGGCCGCACGCAGAGCGCGGGCTCTGGAGGCCGCCGATCCCACTCTGGCCGATCGCATTCGGCTGGTGGAAGGCGATCTCACCGTTCCTCGGCTCGGCCTGGCCGCTTCCGACGAACTGGCTCGTGGCACGGAGCGTATCTACCACCTGGCGGCCGTCTACGACCTCGAGGTGTCGCGGGAAGCGGGGATGCGCATCAACGTAGAGGGGACGCGGCGCGTGCTCGAATTCGCCCGGGACTGCACCTCGCTGGATCGGCTGCACTACGTCAGCACGTGCTACGTGAGCGGCCGGCTCCCGGGCACCTTTCGGGAGGGGGATCTGGACGTCGGGCAGAGCTTCGGCAACTACTACGAGGAGACGAAATACCTGGCGGAGGTGGAGGTGCAGGCTGGGATGCGGGAGGGCCTGCCGGCCACCATCTACCGTCCGTCCATCGTCGTGGGAGACAGCGACTCCGGGGCGACCCAGAAGTTCGACGGGCCGTACCACCTCATCCGTCTCCTCCTCAAGCAGCCGGGGATGGCCGTCATGCCGGTGATGGGCGATCCGCGCGAAATCCGGATCACGGTCGTGCCGAGGGACTACCTGGTTTCGGCGATCGCGCACCTGAGCGGCCTGCCCGGATCACTGGGAAAGGTCTACCAGCTGGCGGATCCCGAGCCCCCCACCGTCGATGAGATGGTCGATCTGTTGGGTCGCGCCACGGGCAGGCGCGTTGTCCGCGTCAGGCTGCCGGCTGGCCTGACGAAAGCGGCCCTACGCCGCGTGCCTCTCTTCCGGACGCTGACGGGCATCCCGCCCGCGCTGGTCGACTACTTCACGCACCCGACGCGCTATGCCACGACCAACGCCGAGGCCGACCTCGAGGGGAGCGGGATCCGAGTGCCCCCGTTCGCTTCGTACGTGGACCGGCTCGTTTCCTTCGTGCGGGATCATCCGGAGATCGACGCTGAGGCCATGGTCTAGCTGGTCACGGTGTGGCGGGCGCCGGACCTCGCTCTGCGTCCCGCGCCGCAAACGACCGCCGAAATCAGCCGGACCAGACCTTCGTCTC
The DNA here is from genome assembly GCA_030636765.1 of Gemmatimonadales bacterium. Classification (GTDB taxonomy): domain Bacteria; phylum Gemmatimonadota; class Gemmatimonadetes; order Palauibacterales; family Palauibacteraceae. The sequence continues at coordinate 8,496 of DAOVWI010000064.1, read as the reverse complement.
GGGACGGAAAACCACCCAGCTGAACCAGAAGTGGTTGCCGTGGGGGATGCTTCGAAGACGATCTCCCTGGAGCGGCCCCGCGATGGCGCGGCCGGCGAGGTTCCACGTGGAGCCGGTCTCGTTGTCCCGCAGCGCGCCCTCCTTCCACTCCAGGGTGAGCACCTGGTTCCCGAGCCGCCGGTCGAAGACCGCTGTCTGGCCCACGTCGCGTCCGGAGCTGATCTGCGAGCGGTCCAGCGCGCTCGAGGCTCCCTCCTTCCACACGACGACGAAAGCGAGATCGCCGGCGCCGTCGTTCACGACGCGGACGTCCGACAGCTCGGAGAACGAGACGGCCCAGCCGTCCCCGACATCGAGCGCCACCACCCGCTCCATGGCGGGCAGCCTCGCATCGGTCCGGGCTCTGAAGAAAGTGGGGATGGGCGCGCCGCCCGGATCGTCGTAGCCCACGTACGGATTTCGCCCGTAGTCACGCCGATGGCCCGTGTCGCGGGAGAGAACGAGAATCCCCGGATACAGGGCTTGGGCCATCGCCCAGGAGAGCGTGTTGGCCGGGACGAGCTCGAGCTCCGTTCCCATTAGCTCGCCCACGATCGCGGTGCCCACCGCCTGTTGCCACCACGTCTCCGTCTGCCGGTCGTACATGATCAGGTCGGAGTGCCGCAGGCGGCCGGTGGTGCCGAAGTCCAGGATATGTCCCGCCACGCTCCGGTCGAACGCCAGGGCCGTGTTGCACAGCGGGCAGTAGGTGACCGCTACCGGCTGCCCGCCCACGTTGTCGTTGACGATCTCGTGCCAGATGAGGATGGCGAGTGGATACGCCTTTACCTCGCCCCCGTGCTCCACGACGATCACCGGGTCGGAGTCCTCCAGCCACCGGTCGGCCTCGCTCGCCGACTCGAAGCTCGGCTCATCGATGGCCGGAATCCCGTCCTTCGGCGGACCGCCGGAGACGATCTCCTCGGGAGGTACGGAGATCTTGGAGAAATCCGTCTTCCAGGCATCGCCGCGCCCAATCATTTTCGCGATGGCCTTGGCATCCGTAGGGGAGCTCTGAGGAGTGCTTTCGGTCTGCCCGCACGCAGGCGCCACCGCCACGGTCAGCGCGCACAGGACCGGTACGAGGGAGCGAACAACGACGGCTCTTCTTACGTCTATCATGCTCGATGTCATCTGGGCGAGCCAAGCACTTCTTGCGCCACGACGTCTGGAGAAACAACCTGGTCGCAACAAGGTTCCGGCTTGGAAAGACAAGAGACAGTACGATGCTGAGGATATGATGCTGAGGATAGCAACCTGATGCCGAGGATAGCACTCGTTCAGCAGAAGGCCGGCCCGGATCGGCCGAAGAACCTAGAGAGGGCGCTGGAGGCGATGGGTCGGGCGAGCGAGGCCGGCGCCGGGGTCGTGCAGTTCGCCGAGCTGGCGGTGGATCGCTTCTTTCCCCAGTGGCCCGGCGCCTCGGAGGCCAGGGGGCTCGCGGAGCCGATACCCGGTCCGCTCAGCGACGCCGTTGCGGCCAGGGCGCGCGAGCTCTCTCTCGTCACCGTCTTCAACATGTACGAGCTTGCGCCGGACGGGCGGATGTTCGACAGCTCGCCCGTCTTCGATGCGGACGGCCGGCTTCTCGGCGTGACGCGGATGGTCCATATCACGGACTACAAACGCTTCCACGAGCGGGCGTACTACGCGCCCGGCGACGCGGGCGCTCCGGTCTACGACACGCGGGCGGGCCGGATCGGCGTGGCCATCTGCTACGACCGCCACTACCCCGAGTACATGCGGGCTCTCGGAGTGGCGGGCGCCGAGATCGTCGCGATTCCGCAGGCCGGCACGGTGGGCGAGTGGCCCGCTGGGCTGTTCGAGGCGGAGGTGCGGACGGCGGCGTTCCAGAACGGATACTTCGCGGCGCTGTGCAATCGGGTCGGAACCGAAGATGCCATGGAGTTTGCCGGCGAGTCGTTCGTCGTCGATCCGGAGGGCGAGGTGATCGCGCGCGCGGCCGCAGGGGACGAGGAGCTGCTGCTCGCCGACGTGGATCTGGAGATCTGCCGCACGTCCACCGCCCGGCGGCTCTTCTGGAGAGATCGAAGGCCAGATCTGTACCCTAAGTGGCTGGCCTAGAAGGCGGTGGAACGTACTTCTTCAACAACATTCTAGCGTCCCAGCCGTGCGAGAGAGAACGGCCGGAGGTCGAAGGCGCCCCCATCCCCCGTGAGCAGGTCCGCGACGATCTCGCCGATCGTGGGCGCGAACTTGAAGCCGTGCCCCGAGCACGCGCTCATGATCACGACCCGATCGTGGTCGGGATGGCGGTCGATGATGAAGTGTCCGTCGGGCGTCTTCGTGTAGAAGCAGATGTCGGCCTCCACCAGCCTGCCGTAGGCGGCGGGCAGATGCTTTCGTACCAGGCCTCGGGCCCCCTCGCCATCCGCTTCGGTCACTTCCCGGGATGCTGCGTTGGGACCGGCGACGGGCTGTCCGCCGTGCAGGCCCACCTTCACGGCGCCATCGATCGTCGGAAAGCCGTACCAGAATCCGCCGGGCTCGTACTCCCAGACGAAGACGGGAAGCGCGGCGGGCGTGCATGCCTCGGGTCGCGCCGGCGCGAACGAGAGCTGAAGGACGCGCTCTACGGTGAGAGGGAGCCGGAGGTCCGTCAGGAGGGAGGACATCCAGGCCCCGGCCGCGAGGACGAGCGAGTGGGTCCTGTACTCACCCGCGGACGTCTCGACCCGCGTCTCGGCGCCGTCGCCTCGCCACGCCCGAGCCTCTTCGCATCGGATCTCCGCGCCCTCTCGCCTCGCGGAGTCGAGCAGGGCCGCCACGCACGGGCCCGGCAGCAGATAGCCCGCTCGCGGCTCGAGCACGGCCACCGTTTCCCGATCACACTCGATGGCGGGGAAGGCACGCTTCAACTCCGGCGCCTCCATGTGCCCGGCTTCGATGCCGTGTCTGCGGCAGCTCTCGAGAGCCCCACGCAGCATCTCACACCCACGCGGACCGATGGAGAGGCCCCGCGTGATGTACAGGAGCCGCTCTCCGCTCTCCTCCTCGAGCGCCTCCCAGAGCTCGTAGGCTCGTCGCACCAGGGGAACGTAGAGAGGATGCTCGAAATAGGCCTCGCGAATCATGCGGGCTCGACCGTGGGAGGATCCCAAGGAGTGCGGCGGGTCGTGCCGGTCCAGCCCGAGCACGCGAAGGCCCCGGCCGGCGAGGGTGCGAAGCGTGGCGCTTCCCATCACTCCCAGGCCGATCACGATCGCGTCGTACGTCTCCGCCATCGTCAGGCTGCCCGGGCCGGAGCTATACTTACGATGCGCAAGGTGAACCCGGCGCAGGCCGCCGACGCGCCCAGGAGCTGCGGCGGCTCCACTGCGCCACCGCTGCAGGAGGCAGCATGGAGATGGGACGGAAGAGCTCGCTGATCGAACGGATGTTGGGCGCCGCCCGGCTCGACATCGACACGTATGAAGAGGTCGAGCACGACACGACGGCGACCTCTCAGGCGGCTACCGTGGTGGCGATCGTGGCCGTCGCCGCCGCCATCGGCAGCGTGCGGTCCGGAAGCGGGGGGCTTATCGCCGGGCTGATCGGAGCGTTCGCCGGGTGGCTCATCTGGTCGGGTGTCACGTATCTGATCGGCACCGCCCTCTTCGAGGGCAAGGCCACATGGGGAGAGCTTCTCCGTACGCTTGGTTTCGCCCAGTCGCCCGGCGTGCTGTATGTGCTGGGCATCATTCCGTTTCTGGGCGGCCTGGTCCGTCTCGCGGTGTGGATCTGGCTCCTCGTGGCAGGCATCATCGCCATTCGCCAGGCTCTCGATATCGATACCGGGAAGGCAATCCTCACGGCTCTCATCGGCTGGGCAGTGTACGTGGTCTTCGCGCTCATTGTGGGCGCCCTCGTGGGAGGCGCAGCCTGGGTCCTGGGCTAACCGTAGGCTGACCCCGGGTCGGGCCGCTTGGATCTGCCGGGCGGCCGCCGCAGGTGGATCCGGCGCCCTCAAAGCCCGAGGACGGACTTCGGCATGTGCATCGAAACGAGCACGTGCGGAACGTCCACGACCTCCGAGATCTTGAGGTCGCCCGCCAGCGAGGCCAGAACGTAGGCGTCCGCCCGTGAGAGGCCGTGCTCGGCGGTCAGGTAGTCGATCATGTAACGGGTTGCCTTTCTGGCGGCCTCGTCGATCGTCGGTGCGAAGGCGGTGACGGCGTAGTACTCGTCCGTTTCGTATTGGGGCTCGGGAAGGCTCCGGCCACCCTTGATCACGTTCACCTGGTACACGATCCGCATAGGAGCCTCGATCGCCGTTCCCGACACCTCGCCGTCGCCCTGGGCCGCGTGCGTGTCTCCGATCGAGAAGAGGGCACCCTCGACGAACACGGGGAAGTAGACGGTCGTCCCGGCCGTAAGGTGCCGGTTGTCCATGTTCCCGCCGTTGGCGCGCGGCGGGATCGTCGAGAGCATGGAATCCGTCGGCGGCGCGACACCCATCACGCCGGCGAAGGGGTGCAGGGGGATCGCTATCCGATCGGATAGCCGGGCGACGGTGTCGCCCCCGGCGAAGCGCCACGTCTTCAGATACGGCTCGGTGAACTCGTCCGCGAGAAAACCGAAACCCGGGAAGATGGCCGTCCACCCCCACTCTCCGATCTCGATCTCGTGGAGCCTAACCGCTAGGACATCTCCCGGCTCCGCGCCATCCACGAACACCGGCCCGGTGAGCGGGTGGATCGGGTCGAACGCCACGCTCACGATATCCTCGGCCGTGGACTCCGGCGTGAGCTGACCGTCCGTCGCTTCCTTCGTGAACACCTCTATCACGGCTCCGGACGGCACGCGGAGCACGGGCTCGATCGTGGCGCTGAACCGGTTGTGCGTGTCGTCCGCGCTCAGCCGGTAATCGGGTGCGCGAGCCTCGGGCTTGGAGGGCACGGCGCCCGTCTCCGGGCTATCGGCCCCGTCCCCAGCGGGCGTGCACGAGGTCCATGACGCCAGCAGAAGGGCTAGGGTCGCCACGGGCCGCCCGACCGCGGCGCGGCGCGATGCCGGCATGATGCAGCTATCCGAGGGCGTCAGGTGCGTGAGGGTCATGGGAGTTCTCCTGCCCCGCTTGGGTGGTGGTGGCTGGTGTTCGGCAGCGTGACGATCACGACCACCAGCGTGAGGAAGGCGATCGCGGCTCCCGCGCCGAACGCCGCGTGGACGCCCCACACGCTGACCACTGCTCCCATCAGGATGGGGCCGAGCGTCTGTCCGAGTCGCAGCAGCATTCCGCTTATCGACATGAAGGCGCCCCGCTGATCCTCCGGCGCGTAGTCGGCCAGCATCGACAGGATCGTCGGAATCGAGAGGGCGGCTCCCACACCGAACAGCGAAGCAGGAAGGATCAGCTGCCAGGTTTCCCGGGCGAGGGGGAAGCCGATCATCGCCACGCCGTACAGCACGAACCCGGTGCGCACAAGCCGAACCTGCCCGAACCGCCTGGCCAGGTAGCCCAGCCTGTAGGAGGTGATCGCCGTCATGATCGACGCCGATGACATGACGAACCCGATGACCAGGCTGCTGACGCCGAAGGATCCTGCCGCCAGGACCGGAAAGAAGGCGAGGTAGGCACCGAACAGCATGATGAACGTCGCGACCGTCGCGAACATCATTCCGGCGATCGCCGGGTTGGCCAGAGCTCGTCCCACCCTTGCCACGTACGCGCTCAGGCTCGTGTTGGCGGTCGGGTAGGCGGTGGGCAAGCCCTTAAGGGCGAGTAGCGCTACCGGAAAGGCGAGGAGCGAGAGCAGGAACGGGTAGTTCCAACCGAGGAGTGCCAGTGCGCCGCCGATCGCCGGATAGGTCGCGGTCCCGACGCTCAGGACGCTGGCGTTGTAGCCCATGGCCTCGGTGCGGACGGGCCCCGAGTAGAGGTCGCTGATGATCGTCAGGTTGAGGGCGCCGAGCGACGCGCCGCCCACGCCCTGAAGGACCCGGAGGAGGAGCAGCGTCTGGAAATCATGCGTCAGGGCGCAGGCCGTGCCCGCGGCGCCGAAGAGAAGCAGCGAGGGAACGAGCACGGTCTTGCGGCCCGCCCGGTCGGCGATCAGCCCGAAGATCGGGGTGAGCACGACCCCAGGCAGCGTGAAGGCGCTGATCAGCCAACCGATGCGTGCCGGAGAGACACCCAGCTCCCGGGCGATTTTCGGGAACGCGGGCGTGATGCTGGAGACGGCGAGCACGGCGACCAGAGTGACCGCGAACACGACCTGGAGGTTGCGGTGGCGGTACACCGGCACGCCGGCCACCCCCCCTCGGTCAGGCGACACCGCTACCTGGCACGCGTCGTGCCCCAAGACGTTTCTTGCCCCGCCTATCGTCCGGCGGACGGCCCGTTGTTATCTTTGCGCCCCCCCACAGGTTACGGGAACCGGGCGGAGCACCGGGTGGTAGGAGCGAAGCTCGCGACGTGGGTCGCTTCCCGCGGCGTGCTGCAAAGCTCACAGGGAGAGGAAACGATTTACCGACGATGATCAGGCGAACGACGTTCACGCTTTGCGCCCTCCTGGCGTGTCTGGTGGGCACGTCCCGTGAGGCCAGCGCGCAGGGAGCGCTCGCCGTTCGAGATCCGGCCGGAGGGACCCTGCTGTTCGACGTGATCTCGCTCGACCTCATCCGGGGGCTGCCGCTCGCCGACGGGCCTCACGACGTGATCGTTTCGCCCGATGGGCGGTACGCGTACGTGGTCGGCACGCCGTCGTCCGTCATGGTGGTCGACCTCTGGAGGCGATCGTTGGCTTCCGTGATCGAGCTTGGCGACTTCAGCCCGACGCACGGTCTGCGTCTGAACCGCAAGGGCTCGAGGCTCTGGGTGACCGCCGCCGAGGACGGCGCGGTGCTCGAGCTGGACGCGCAGAGCGGCACGATGCTGATGGTGTGGAAGACCGGCCGACAGCTCAACCACCGGGTCGACGTCACCCCGGACGACCGTAAGCTGTACATCGCCAACATCCTGGATGACGTCGTGACCGTGATCGACCGCCAGAAAGTTTCCGCCTGGCCGATTTCCACCGGTACCGGACCGGCCGACGTCAGCGTCTCGCCGAACGGGCGCGAGGTGTGGGTAGCGAACAGCGGCTCCCACACGATCTCGGTTCTGAGCGTCCGAACCGATCGAAAGCTCGACGATTTCTTCGCGGGGGCCCTCCGGCCGGTTCGTCTTCAGTTCAATCCGAGCGGTTCCGAGGTATGGGTGCTTCACAGGAGCAGCCCGGAGATCAGCGTGTTCGACGCCCGTACGCGCGAGCAGGTGGCCAGCATCGCTCTTCCTGAGGTGCCCGCCGACATCCTCTTCTCCAACGACGGTATCCGGGCGTTCCTCAGCTTGCCGACGGGCGTCGTCGCCGTCGACACCGAAACGCGCGAGGTGGTTCGAAAGTTCGCGAAGCCCCGCCGCGGCCGTAGCACTTCCGCCGAGCTCCGCCGAGGTCACTGAGCTTCAGGCCCGCACCTGCGGGCCCTACTGCGGTGGGGATGAGAGCGGCGGGAGAAGGGTCCGGCCTCCTCCTCCCGCCGTTCGCGCTGACAGGATCCTATCCGCTCTGATCAACGCGTCCTACTTGCAGCTGATCAATACGTCCTACTTGCGGCCGCCGGCATCGGCTATCTCGGCCTCGGGCATGTACGTCATGCCGGGAACGACCTCCGCGTCGAAGTCCTCCGAATCCCGGAGCAGCTTCATTCGCGCGCCGAGGAGAGCCTCCCATTCCTCGGCCTTCTCGTGCTGGGCCAGGTAGGCGCCCATGGAGTTGTCGCCGTAGAACGAGGCCATGTTGTCGAACGGGATCACGTACGACCGCAGGCCGCCGTCCCCGATGACTCCTTCGAAGGCGTACACCTCGTACGGAAACCCGATCTCTTCGATGATGGCCATCAGCTTCACGGTGTTCTCCGAATGCGCCTCCTGCTGGCCGGGCGCCACCCAGTTGCGGACCACGTGGACGTAGCTCGGGTTCTCGATCGACGTGGCAGGGCGGTAGCTGTGCTCCGGGTTCACCTTGATGACGTGGCTCGCGCTGCTGTAGTTGAGGCCGGTAAAGTCGCCGAAAGCCTCCATAAGCGTGGCCTCGCCGGGCGTTCCCTGGAACTGGCGCATCCACACCTCCTCGTCGTCGAAATACGCCATGCTCTCGAACGGGTAGACCAGCGTGAAGTCGGAGCCGTCGCGGACGACGAGCCATCCGAAATCGGCCGACAAGCCGGCCAGCTCGGCTGCGGAGACGATCTTTTCGATCGTCATCTCGAACGCGGCCGCGTCGCCGGGGGAAACCTCGAACTCCGTAATCTCGCGATACTGGGGCCCGGCCGTCTCAGGCGCCGAATACTCGGCGTCCTGCGCGAGTGCGTTGCCTTGGCCAACCGCGGCGACAAGCACCAGGCAGGCGAAGGCGGTGATGGTCCTGCGCATCTCAAACCTCCTGGGGAGGGGGCGGGACAATGGGCACGACT
>DAOVWI010000222.1 GCA_030636765.1 Gemmatimonadales bacterium | reverse complement strand
GGCCGACCTCGTGGCGACCCTCATGCCGGGGCACGTCGCGTACCCCTCCCTGTCGGGAGGCGAACGCGGCCGGGAGGAGGCGCCCCTTCGCCCGGCCAGCCGCGACCCGGTCCTGCTCGGCAGCCTGCTTCGCGACCGGCTTGGCTTCTGCGGCCTGGTCGTCTCGGACGCTCTCATTATGGCGGGCTTCGCAGGCTCGCTCGACCAGGAGGGAGCGGCGGCCGTGCAAGCGCTGAGTGCGGGCTGCGACGTGCTCCTCTATCCGGCGGAGCTGCGTGCGACCTCGGCCGCGCTCGCTCGAGAGGCGGAGAGGGACCCGGCGTTCGGGATACGCCTGGCGGAGGCGGCCGGGCGAAGCGAGGCACTCCTGCAGGATTGGGAGTCAGGGACCGCCGAGGTGCCGAACGGCTTCGGCCCCGATCCGGGTCCGGAGCTCGCCGATCGCTGCCTGGTGGAGCGCGATCCGAGCTCCCGGGTGAGCGGCGGAGGCGCTCCGGTATCCCTCGCCCCGGCAGCCGACCGGCGGAGGCCGCTGACGGTCCGCGTGATCTCGGATGACCTCGATCGGCCGGGACGAGGGGCGATCGGGCGAGCGTTCGCCGCCGAGCTCGAGGAGCTCAGCTGGAGCGTACGGCTGGAAGAGGGCCGCGACGCTCCCGATCGGCCTGGCTCCGACCAGGCCGTTCTCCTGCTCGCCTCCTCGCCGCAGGCCTTCAAGGGGCGCGCCGGACTTTCGCCGGAGGTGGAGCGGCGGACACGCGAGGAGATCGAGGCGGGCGCCGGGTGCCTCGTGGTGTTCGGCCACGAGCGCATTCTCGACGCTCTCGGGATCCCCGGTCTGTGCGCCTGGGCCGCCGAGCCCGTCATGGAGTGTGCGGCCGCCCGTTGGCTGGATCGCGCGGCGCCGAATCCGGATTGTGCATCGGAGACGGAACACGGGGCGCCGAGTCCGGAACGCGGAGCGCCGAATCCGGAACGCCGTACCCGCCCACAGGGCTTCTAGCGTGCACCTGATCGACTGGATCGTCGTGGGGAGCTATCTCGCGGCCACCCTGGCGGTGGGAGTGTGGCTCTCCAGGCGGGCCAGCGGAGGGCTGGTGGACTTCTTCATCAGCGGACGGTCGCTCCCGTGGTGGCTGGCCGGCACCTCCATGGCGGCCACGACGTTCAGCGTGGACACTCCGCTGTACGTGACCGGCCTAGTCGCGCGCCGGGGCATCGCCGGCAACTGGGAGTGGTGGGCGTTCGGGCTTTCGCACGTGTTGCTCATCTACATCTTCGCGCGCCTCTGGCGTCGGGCCGAGGTGGTGACCGATGTGGAGCTGACCGAGATGCGATACGGCGGCCGGCCGGCCGCCGTGCTGCGCGGCAGTCGGGCGTTCCTCTTCGCGGTACCGATCAACTGCATCGCCATCGGCTACGTGATGCTGGCGATGCGGAAGGTCGTCGAGGTTCTCGGGCTGTTCGACAGGCTGCCCGCGTGGCTTCCCGGGGATGCTCGCCTCTGGGCCGTCCTCGCCCTTTCCGTTTTCGTGCTCGTCTACGCGGGTCTATCCGGCCTGTGGGGTGTCGTGGCCACCGACTTCTTCCAGTTCGCCCTCGCCATGTTGGGTGCCTTCCTCGTGGCGGGGTTCGCCCTCCATGAGATCGGGGGGATGGCGGAGCTCAAGCGGCAGCTGGTGGAGATGGGCCGGGCGGACACCCTTCACATGGTGCCGCGACCGGGCACGGCGGAGCTGCCCTTCGGGACGTTTCTCGCCTATCTGGGGATCCAGTGGTGGGCGTTCCGCCGCTCCGATGGTGGGGGAGAGTTCGTGCAGCGTCTCTCGGCGTGCCGCGACGAGCGGGAGGCGGAGCGTGCGGCCTGGCTGTTCAACGTCCTGCACTACGTGATCCGGGCGTGGCCCTGGATCGTGGTCGCGCTGGCGGCGTTGGTGGTCTTTCCCCAGCTCCTCGAGCCCGGAGGGGATCCCGAGCTGGGGTATCCGATGCTGATGCTGCGGTACCTGCCTGCCGGTCTTCTCGGGATCGTCGTGGCCTCCTTCTTCGCAGCGTTCATGTCCACGGTGTCGACGCAGATCAACTGGGGCGCCAGCTACCTCGTTAACGACCTGTACGCCCGCTTCGTCGACCCGGAAGCGGGGCCCGGAAGGCTCGTGGCGGTGGGCCGCCTGGCGTCCATCGCTATCGTCGCGCTCGCCGCGGTGGCGGCGTTCTTCGCGAGGGACGTCGGAGCGGTGTTCCGCTTCATGATCGCCATCGGCACCGGCCCAGGAGCCGTTCTCATCCTGCGCTGGTTCTGGTGGCGGGTGAACGCCTGGGCCGAACTGGCCGCAATGTTGGCCGGTTTCGGCATCGCGCTCGCCTCCTATCTTCCGTTGTGGGGAGAGGTGGGCTTCGGCCTTCGCCTGACGATCACCGCCGGAGGGGCGGCGATGATTTGGCTTCCCGTCATGTGGCTGACGCCTCCCGAAGAAGAGCGCACGCTGGACGAGTTCTACCGGCGCGTGCGTCCCGGCGGCCCCGGATGGTCGAAGGTGCGAGCGCGGGTCGGGCTCGAGCCGGTCACCGAGCTGGGGGCCGATTTGGTCAAGACGGCGTTTGCGGCGCTGGTTCTTATGGGAGGGATGCTGACGGTGGGCGCTCTGGTTCTCCTCGATTGGCGGATGGCGGCGGCGACGGGTGCGGTCGCCGGTCTCGGGCTGGTGGGCCTTATTCGGGTGCGGCGCCATGCCTAGCCTTCCCGGCGCCATGCCTAGCCTTGCCAACGCCCGTGGCGGGCGCCCCGGCGCCATGCGCGCTGGGACCGGGAGGGTTGCGGCGATGTTGCTGCCAGTGTGCGTGGCGGCGTTGTCGGCGTGTGCGGCCCGCGGAGCGGCCGACGGGGGCCGACCCGTGCCCGCCGGTGGAGACGAGGCGGCCGAAGCGCCCGCGACACCGAAGCCGGGGGAGGCGGGCGGAGCCGTCCCACCGGATGCCGGCGC